>NZ_CDWRCL010000137.1:0-10445 GCF_977927575.1 Frankia sp. CcCS3 | reverse complement strand
ACCCCGAAAACCAGCGGCTACGAACACGCTGCGCAACCACCCGCCGAGCCTGCAGATGCCTCAAACCCGCTTAACTTCGAAGAGCCCATATACGGGCAACATCGGGATCATTTCTCTGCGTGGGTAACCGGGCGTGACGGCCGGATCGTCAATGGCGCTGGGTCGGGCACCGGACACCCCTCCGTACGGCTTCTCCCGGTTCTCCCAGGTCAACACACCGAGGGCCGAACCGCGTCCGGGAATCCCCGGCGGTTCCGGACACCGTCGTTCACTTCTGTGCTTAAAGTCCCTTTGCCGACCGTTCTGGTCACGGCAGGATGATGTTGGTGGACAACGGCGTCACGGGGGAAGGACGGTTGTCGTGAAAGGGGCAAAGGCCACCATCGACGACTCTACCGGTATGCATCCACTGGTAGGCCGGGAAAAGGAGTTTCGTCTCCTCGACGGCCTGCTCGCGGCCGTGGCGCAGCGCGGATCCGCCCTCGTTCTGCGGGGTGAACTCGGGGTGGGGAAGACCGCGTTGTTGCGGTATGCCGCCCGGATGGCCAGCACCCGGGCGGCCACCGCCCGGGTGCTCCAGCTTCGCGGGGTCGAGTCGGAGAGCACGCTGCCTTTCGCCGCGCTGGCGGACCTGGTGCTGCCGCTGCGGGAACATCTACCGGATCGTCCCTGACGCGCAGCGGGTGGCGATGCGGGTATGCCTGGCGCTCGCGGAGGGGGTGTCAACGAGCCCGTACGCCGCGTGCGCGGGAACCCTGAACGTCTTGGCCGCGGCCGGGGACAGGCATCCGCTCGTGGTGCTCGTCGACGATCTGCAATGGGTGGACCCGCCGTCGCAGCAGGCGCTGCTGTTCGTCGCGCGCCGGCTGGCGGTGGAACGGGTGGCGATGGTGATGACGGTCCGCTCGGATACCGCCGACCTGTGCGAGCGGTCCGGCCTGCCCTGTATGGAGGTCGCCGGGCTGTCCACCGAGGCGTGCGGCGAGCTGATCCGCGAGCACGGTTATCGGATGGCCCCGCACGTGCTGGGCGACCTGGTCCGGCGGATCGCCGGCAACCCATCGGCGCTGCTGGAGACGGCGGCCTCGCTGGGGGAGGCCCAGCTGCTTGGGCAGGAACCGCTCGGTGAGCTGCCGCCGCCGGGACGTCAGTTGGAGCGTGCCTGGTCCGACCGGCTGGACGGGCTGCCCGAACGCACCAGGCAGGCGTTGGTCGTGCTCGCCGCCAGCCGCACGACGTCGGTGGGAGCCCTGGCCCGTGCCGTGACCGCAGCCGCTCTCACCCTGGCCGATCTGGACGCCGCCCACGACGCGGGTCTGGTCAGGGTCGCCGCCGCGGACGGCGGCGTCGGCGGCGGTGATGGCGTCGATGCCACGCTGGAGTTCGCCCATCCGATGCTGGGGCCCTTCGTGCTGCGCCACGCCGCACTGTCGGCGCGCATGCGCGCCTACCAGGCACTCGCCGAGGTCTCCCATGGTGATGCGCGGGTGTGGTACTTGGCCGCCGCGGCTGGCGGTCCGGACGACGGGGTGGCCGACGCGCTTGCCGAGGTCGCCGTCCGGACGCGCCGACGCGGGGGATACGGCGCGTCGGCACGGGCGTGGCACCGCTCCGCCGCACTGACCTCCGAGCGGGCCACCCGGGTCGACCGCGTCCTGCGTGCTGCCGCCGACGCGCATCTCGGCGGCCTGTCCCAGGATGCGGCAGCCTGGGCTGACGAGGCGGCGCGGCTGGCCCGCGGGCCGCTCGTGCGAGCCGACGTCGAGCTGGTCCGCGGCCGGGTGCTCACCTGGTCCGGTCATCCGACCCGGGCGTACGACCAGCTCGTCCAGGCGGCCGAGGCGGTCATGGACACCGATGCCGGACGGGCGGGCGCGCTGCTCGCCGAAGCCGTCCTGCCGGCTCTGATGGACGGCAGGGTGACGGTGGCCCTGAACACCGCCCAGCGCGGGCAGGCACTGACGCCGCGCCATCTGGCCCGCGCCCTGCCCCTGTCGATCCACCATGGCCGCGCTCTCGCCCTCACCGGGATGACCGGCGAGGCGGCCGCCTGCCTGGACGCCGTGTCCGGAGAGATCATCGCCGCGGACGACGTGGAGGACCAGCAGGCGCTGACCCTGACCGGCCAGACCCGCCTCGACGTCGAGGCGGACGGTGAGGCCGCCCGACTGCTCACCGCGGTGGTCAATGCGGCCCGCCGCGCCGGAGCCCCCGCGATGCTGCCCTACGCCCTCGCGGTGCGCTGTGAACTGGAGGGCTGGCGGGGCCTGTGGGCGGCCGGTTACGCGGACGGGGTGGACGCGCTGCGCTGGGCCGAGGAGCTCGGGCAGGTAGGCGCGATCGGCCTCAGTCTTATCGTGCTCGCCCGGATCGACGCCGCCCGCGGCGACCGCGCCCTGAGCGAGCAGCGGATCAGCCGCCTGCGGCGCGAGATCGGGCCGTACGGCATCGGCAGCCTGGACCTGCACGCGGCCGGCGTCCTCGGGCTCGCCGCGCTCGGTCACGGCGAGTACGACGTTGCCGTCATCACGCTGCGAGAGGCCTGGTCGCGGGCCCGAGCCATGGGGCTGGCCAATCCCAACGCGATGCCGCTGGTCGGCGATCTCGCCGAGGCGCACATCCGGTCCGGTGACCACGACGGTGCCGCGGAGGTCGTGGATTGGCTCGCCGAACGTGCCGAGACGACTGGACTCGCGTGGCCCGCGGCGGTCGCCGCCCGCTGCCGCGGCCTGATGGCCGACGGCCTGGCGGCGGCCGAGACCGCCTTCGCGCAGGCCGAAGCCGCTCACCGGTGCCGGCGGATGCCGTTCGAGCACGCTCGGACCCGGTTGTGCCGGGGCGAGGTCGTGCGTCGTTTCCGCCAGCCGGCCGCAGCCCGGGTGCCCCTGCGCGAGGCGTACGCGACCTTCGAGATGCTGGGAGCGAAACCGTGGGCCCGCCGAGCCGCCGCCGAACTCACGGCCACCGGCGACCGGAGTGTCCTCAACGACCGCCCGACGGAGCACCCGACAAGGCTGGAGCGGCTCACCCCCGCCGAGCTCCAGGTGGCCCGCGCCATCTGCGAGGGGATGAACAACGCCGAGGCCGCGGCCGCCCTGTTCGTGTCCCGCAAGACGGTCGAGACCCATCTCACCCGGGTCTACCGCAAGCTCGGGATCCGCTCTCGCGGCGGTCTCAGCCGGGCGCTCGTCGCAGCCGGAGTCGACGACGTCGTGCCCTGGCCGTGAGTGGCGGGCCGGTGGTGAGCGGCGGGCCGGTCGGGGACCTCAGTCTCGGTCGGCGGGGGGATCCTCGGCGAGCAGGGCGGTCAGCGCCGGGAACAGGGCCGGCGGGGCTGCGACGGTGAGATCTTCGCCCGCCGGCCGGCCGTGCAGCCCACCGACCCGCAGCCCGGCCTCCACCGCCACGAGGCCGCCGGCGGCCTGGTCCCAGGGCTTCAGCCCGCGCTCGTAGTAGGCGTCGACGAGGCCGCCGGCCGCCGCGCACAGGTCCAGCGATGCCGCACCCATCCGACGGATGTCGCGCACCCGGGGCACCACCCGGCTGGCGACAGCGGCCTGCGCGGCCCGGCGGGACGCCGTGTAGCCGAAACCCGTTGCGACGAGGGCGCCGGCCAGCGTCGTCACCGCCGACCCGGTCAGCGGTTCCCCGTCCCGGTAGGATCCGCCGCCGCGCGTGGCGGTGTAGGTCACGCCCAGCGCCGGGGCATGCACAACTCCGGTGACGACCTCCCCGCCGACCTCGGCGGCGATCGAGACCGCCCAGTTGGGCAGCCGGTAGAGGAAGTTCACCGTACCGTCGAGCGGGTCGACGACCCAGCGCACCCCGGTCGCGCCGGCGGAGTCCGAACCCTCCTCGCCGAGCAGTCCGTCGCCGGGGCGCAGTTCGGCGAGCCGTCGGGCGACGAGCGCCTCGGAGGCGCGGTCGAGGGCGGTCACGACGTCGGTGGGAGACGACTTCGTCGTCTCCGCGGCCACGGTGCCCTCCCGGCCCCGCGCGAGCAGGTCACCCGCCTCACGGGCGATCGTCAGCGCAATGGCGAGCAGTTCGTCCGGGTCTGGCAGGTCGCTCATCGTCCGGCGCTCCAGGGATCGGCACGGGAGTGGGGATCGGCACGGGAGTACGGTCCGTTCAACGGTTCATCCTGCCAAGACGGCCGGTCGTGCACTCCCCGTGGAATGTGAGAGGCGTCACGTCCGTCGACTGCTTCCGGTTCCCGTTCCCGGCTCCGGCTCCGGCCCAGGGGTGCGTGCCCGGGCCGGAACCTCGCCGGTCCGCCGACCGGGGGACCTTGGTGGTCGGTGACCACGATCGAGGCGCCCGTAGGATCGTTGCTTGTGGTCGCGACAGACGGTACGGAACGGTCCACCCGCGCGGTCCCGGCGAAGCCGAGCCTGGACGGCATCGAGGCGCGCTGGTCGACGGTATGGCAGGATGAGGGCACCTACGCGTTCGACCGGACGGTCGACCGCGGGCAGGTCTACTCCATCGACACCCCGCCGCCGACCGTCAGCGGTTCCCTGCACGTGGGGCACGTCTTCTCGTACACCCACACCGACCTGATCGCCCGCTACCAGCGGATGTGGGGTCGCGAGGTCTTCTACCCGATGGGCTTCGACGACAACGGGCTGCCGACCGAACGCCGGGTGCAGAACTACTTCGCTGTCCGCTGCGAGCCGTCGCTGCCTTACGACCCGGGTTTCACCCCGCCGGACAAGCCCGGTAAGGAGCAGATCCCGATCTCGCGACGCAACTTCGTCGAGCTCTGCGAGCGGCTGACCCTGGCGGACGAGAAGGGCTTCGAGCAGCTCTGGCGCCGGCTGGGGCTCTCCGTCGACTGGTCGCACACCTACGCAACGATCGACGCCCGGTCGCGGACCGTCGCGCAGCGGGCCTTCCTGCGCAACCTCGCTCGCGGTGAGGCTTATCTTGCCGAGGCCCCGACGCTGTGGGACGTTACCTTCCGCACCGCAGTGGCCCAGGCCGAGCTGGAGGACCGGGACCGCCCCGGCGCGTACCACACCCTGGCCTTCCCCCGGTCGGGCGTCTCCGCCCCGGGCGAGGGGCTGGACCCGGCGGACCCGATCGTCATCGAGACGACCCGTCCCGAGCTGCTGCCCGCCTGCGTCGCCCTGGTCGCCCATCCGGACGACCCGCGTTATCAGTCGTTGTTCGGCGCCACGGTGCGGACCCCGCTGTTCGACGTCGAGGTCCCGGTGGTCGCGCACCGGTTGGCCGACCCCGAAAAGGGATCCGGCATCGCGATGATCTGCACCTTCGGCGACCTCACCGACGTGACGTGGTGGCGCGAGCTGCGACTTCCGGCGCGTGCGGTGATCGGCCGTGACGGCCGGTTCATCCCGGACCCACCGGACGCCGTCACCTACGCGGCCGGCCGGGAGCGGTACGCCGAGCTCGCCGGAAAGACCGTGCACAGCGCCCGGGCGCGGATCGTCGAACTGCTCGCCGAGTCCGGCGCGCTGCTCGGCGAGCCGCGGCCGATCACCCATCCGGTCAAGTTCTACGAGAAGGGCGACCGGCCGCTGGAGATCGTGACGACCCGCCAGTGGTACCTCCGCAACGGCGGGCGGGACGAGCCGCTGCGGGCCGCGCTGCGTGGACGAGGCCAGGAGTTGCGCTGGTACCCGGACTACATGAAGGTCCGCTACGAGAACTGGGTCGACGGCCTCAACGGCGACTGGCTGATCAGCCGGCAGCGGTTCTTCGGCGTGCCGTTCCCGGTGTGGTACCCGCTGGACGCCGCCGGTGCGCCGCGGTATGACGCGCCGATCGTGCCCGACGAGGCGTCGCTGCCGGTCGACCCGTCCAGCGACGTCCCGCCCGGGTACACCGCCGAGCAGCGGGGCGTGCCCGGCGGGTTTGCCGCCGACCCCGACGTGATGGACACCTGGGCGACGTCCTCGCTCACCCCGCTGATCGCCAGTGGCTGGGAGCACGATACCGATCTGTTCTCCCGGGTCTTCCCGATGGACCTGCGCCCGCAGGCACACGAGATCATCCGGACCTGGTTGTTCTCGACGGTGGTGCGCACCCACGCCGAGTTCGGCGTGCTGCCCTGGTCGAACGCGGCGATCTCCGGCTGGATCCTCGACCCGGACCGTAAGAAGATGTCGAAGTCCAAGGGCAACGTGGTGACCCCGATGGGCCTGCTCGAGGAGCACGGGTCGGACGCGGTCCGTTATTGGGCGGCGTCCGGGCGGCCGGGCACCGACACCGCTTTCGACGTCGGCCAGATGAAGAACGGCCGCCGGCTCGCCATCAAGATCCTCAACGCCAGCCGGTTCGCGCTCGGTCTCGCCGTGACCCCCGACGCCGTGACCCCCGACGCCGTGGTCTCCGACGCCGGGGCGGCCCCCGCCCCGGCCAGTGAACCGCTGGACCGGGCCCTGCTGGCCGCCTTGGCCGACGTGGTCGACACCGCCACCGCGGCCTTCGACAGCTATGACTACGCCCGGGCCCTCGAGGTCACTGAGTCGTTCTTCTGGCGGTTCTGTGACGACTACGTCGAGCTCGTGAAGGGCCGGGCGTACGGCTCCTCCGGGGCGGCGGGCGCGGCCTCCGCACACACCACGCTCTCGGTGGCCCTGTCGGCGTTGCTCCGGCTGTTCGCCCCGGTCCTGCCGTTCGTCACCGAGGAGGTCTGGTCCTGGTGGCGTCCTGGTTCGGTGCACCGGGCGAGCTGGCCGGACGCCGCCGAGATCCGCAAGCTCGCCGAGGGCGCCCGCGCGGAGCTCCTCGGTGCCGTCGGGGCGGCGCTGTCCGGTGTCCGCCGGGCCAAGTCCGAGGCGAAGGTGTCGCAGAAGGCCGAGGTCGCGAGCGTCCTGATCAGCGGCGAGGCCGACCTCGTCGCCCTCGTCGAGTCGGTGGCCGCGGACCTGCGCAGCGCCGGCAGCATCCGGGAGCTCACGCTGAGCCCGACCGGCGGCGAGATCGCCGTCGCCGTCGAACTGGCCTGAACACAGGGCACAGACGGGATCAGATGCCGGCGAGGCGCTTGGCGGACGGCCGCAGATACACGAACCAGGTAACCACGAAGCACAGCGCGTAGAAGGCGATGAAGGAGATGTAGGCCGCGTCGCCGGTCCGGTAGCTCAGGAACGACTGCCGGAAGGCCAGGTTCACCAGCACCCCGCCGAACGCGCCGATCGCGCCGGCCAGGCCGATGAGGGCTCCGGACAGCCGCCGGGCCGAGTGCTGCGCCGCGACCGGGTTGCCACCGGCGTCGATGGTGGTTTGCGCCTTCGCCTGGAAGATCGCCGGGATCATCTTGTACGTTGACCCGTTCCCGACACCACTGAAGACGAACAGCGCGATGAACCCGACCAGGAACAGGGGAAGCGACTCCGTCAGCGAGGCGACGAGCACGATCGCGGCTGCGGCCGCCATCGCCACGAAGTTGGCGAAGGTGACCTTCGCTCCGCCGACGCGGTCCGCCAGGATGCCGCCGACCGGGCGGATCAGTGAGCCGAGCAGCGGACCGAGGAAGGTCAGGTAGGCGGCCTTGATCGGGATGCTGAACTGGTCGTGGAACTGCACCTGGAGCACCTGGCCGAACGCGAAGCCGAACCCGATGAACGACCCAAACGTGCCGATGTAGAGCAGCGACATCACCCAGGTGTGACCGTCACGGGCGACGTCGCGCATCGCGCCCCGGTCGTTCTTCGCGCTCGACAGGTTGTCCATGAACAGCGCCGCGCCGAGCGTCACCAGGACGATCAGCGGTATGTAGACGGCAAGGACGACCCGGGGGTGGTCCTTGCCGGCGGTGGCGAGGACGAGCAGGCCGACAAGCTGGATCGCGGCCACCCCCAGGTTTCCGCCGCCGGCGTTCAGTCCCAGGGCCCAGCCCTTCAGCCGCTCCGGATAGTAGGTGTTGATGTTGGTCATCGAGGAGGCGAAGTTGCCGCCTCCGCCCCCCGCGACCGCGGCGACGATCAGCTAGGGTGGGGTAGGAGACGCCGGGAGAGAGAACGACGGCCGCGAGGATCGTCGGCACGAGGAGCACCGCCGCGCTGAAGATGGTCCAGTTACGCCCCCCGAACCGGGCGACGGCGAAGGTGTAGGGGATCCGCAGCACACAGCCGACGAGCGCGGGCAGCGAGGTCAGCAGGAACTTGCCGGCCGGGTCGATGTGGTAGGCCGGTCCGAGGAACAGGACCGTCACCGCCCACAACGACCAGATCGAGAACCCGACGTGTTCGGCCAGGATCGAGAAGATCAGGTTTCGGCGGGCGATGCGGGAACCGCCGTTGTTCCAGAAAGTGCGGTCCTCGGGCCGCCAGTCGTCGATCCAGCGGCCGCGTCGGGACGGACCGGTCACGGTGCCGGTAGTCGGGACGCCTTCCAGCGTGGCGCTCATAGATGATCCTCCGAGGTGCGGGTGATGCCACGACGGTAGGAATGCGCCGTTACGTGGCGCGGCGTCGGCTGTGACACTCTCTGAGACATCCGCTCACCTGGGCGGGGACCCGACGGTGAGACCTCGGGCGCACCGGCCGTCGGGCCGTCGGCGGATCCGCCGGGAGGGCCGGGCGAGGCGTGGGTGGCCCGGCGGTCGACCGGTCAGTCGATCCGGCGTAGCTGCTCGCGGTATCGCTTGCCGTTCGCCACGTAGATCGCGGCCCCGGCGGCGAGGGCACCCGGGGCGACGGAATCCGGCAGGATCTTCGCTGGCACGCCGAGCGCCCTCGCGCCCGGCGGCACGACCGTGCCGCCCACGACGACCGCGCCCGCGCCGACCAGCGCACCCCGGCCGATCCGGGCCCGGTGGAGCACCACCGAACCGGAACCGACCAGGGCGCCGTCCTCGACGACGTAACCCTCCAGATGAGCCAGATGCCCGACCGTGCAGTCGTCACCCACCACCGTGGTGAGTTCCTCGGTAGCGTGGATCACCGTGCCGTCCTGGATGGACGTACGGGCGCCGATCTCGATCGTCCCGTAGTCGCCACGCAGCACCGAGCCCGGCCACACCGTGGACTCGGGCCCGACTCGTCACCGTGCCGATCACCGTCGCGTCCGGATGGACGTAGGCCGTGGGATCGATGGTGGGGACGGCGTCCCCCAGGGCGTACACGGCCATCCGAGCCTCCCGCTGATCGTGACGCCGCCGATCCGGACGGCGCACCGGTGGATCCCATCGTGCCCGGAAAGGAGCAGCCGGGTGCCCCGGAGAGCCGCTCGTGGCCGGCCGCTCATCAGTGCTCCCGGTCACGCGTTCAGTCCTCGGATGCCGTTCAGTCCTCGGAGAAGTCAGTCCTCGGAGAAGGAGGTCTTCGGGTGGAGCATGCCGGGCGGTGGTGAACCCGTCGCCCGGGCCCATCCGCGCGCGGCCGCGCGCTCGGCCGCCAACCGGCCGATCCCGATCGCGAGACCCGAGATCGCCGCCCAGGCGACGGCCTCCGTCCAGGCGGTGTCCGGGTCCGCCGGGTTGGCCGGCGGGTCGGACTTGCGCACCTTGCGGTACAGGGCGCTCACGACTCGGCTCGCGGCCATGCCCGCGAGCGCGGTCGCCCCTCCGCCGACGATCTTCCATCCCAGCTTTGACGCTGCTTTCGCCACCCCGCACCTCTCGTTCCTCGGCGAGGACCATGCCGGTCCGCCCGCCCCCTGCTTACCCCGACCGGCCTGCTTAGCCCCTCGGATCGTCTTAGCCTCTCGGATCATCTGCTATCCGATCACGCCGGGATACGCCCGCCGGAGTCCGGGGCTCGCTGCGGCCCGTCGGACCGGCAGGCCGATGGCGGTACGAGGGCCATGGCCTAGCGTGGGGGTCACGCCCGGACCGGGCACCCTCGACCAGGAGAGCCATGACCGCCACCGATCCGACGACGCCCACCGCCCCGCCTCCCGCGTCCGCGGTGCCACTCGCCGTACAGCCCGCCGCGCAGCCCGCGCCCGCCGTACCGGGTCGGGTGGAGATCCTCGTCCGCCGGTCGGACCGCGAGCTGGCGCTGCCGGCGTACGCCCAGCCGTCGGACGCGGGGGCGGACCTGGTGACGGCCCAGGATGTGACGCTCGGCCCGGGGGAGCGGGCGACGGTCGGAACCGGCCTGAGCATCGCCCTGCCGGCCGGGTACGCGGCGTTCGTCCATCCGCGCAGTGGCCTGGCCGCGCGGCACGGCCTGTCCGTGGTCAACGCCCCGGGAACGGTGGACGCCGGTTACCGTGGAGAAATCAAAGTCATTCTGATCAATACCGACCGATCTGACATGATCACCCTACATCGGGGCGACCGGATCGCCCAGCTGGTCGTGCAGCGCGTGGAGCACGCCGTGTTCCGGGAGGTCGATGAGCTGCCGGCCTCGGTGCGCGGAAGCGGCGGGTTCGGCTCCACGGGGGGTTTCGGGTCCGCCAGGGGACCAGCTGGGGGGATCTGTCGCTGATCTTGTGATCGAACTGGCCCTTCCATGCTCGGTTATTGG
>NZ_CDWRCL010000136.1:0-10646 GCF_977927575.1 Frankia sp. CcCS3 | reverse complement strand
AGTACTAGGCCGCGTCGCTCCAGCATCTTGAGCGCGACGAACCGGTTGAGGGTGGTGAAGGCGGCGTCACGGACATAATCCGTGACCGCGTCGGCGGCCGACATGCCGGCCGCCTGCTTGTGGCCCAGCGCCGCCATGATCCGCTCCCGCTGGAAGACCTGCCGCGGGTTCAGGTGCGCGCCGGGTGCCTCGGCCACGGCGTCGCGGCGGATGTCGAACTGGCCATCGAGCTGAAAGGCGAAGTCCTCTTCCAGAAGCCGGCGCGCCCGGCACGTCGCCGATTCGATGGCGCCCCGTGTCTGCTTGTCCACCCTCGACTACCCCTTGTCCCCACTGGTAGCGCCCGGCTCCGTGCCCTCGGGCGGTCGCTCCTCCCGGCGTAGCCGGTCCACGACGGCGACGCTGGCCGTGAGCTGCTCGCGCAGGCGCGCGTCGACGCTGAGAACGAGCGCGGCGCGCAGGTCATGTTCCGCGCGGTCGAGGTAGGAGTGGAACTCCTGCCATGCCCGGGCCCGGGTCGTCGGTGCAGCTTCCGGGTTTCTGGCCATCTCACGGCATCGCCGGGCCATTCCGCTGAGCGTGTCACCACGCAACTGGAGCATGAGCGGATTGCTCGCCCACTCCGGGCGGGCCAGCAGCTGCCCGTCAAGAAGGGAGAAGGCCCGTTCGTCCTCGGCTGCCCGCCGCAGCGCCAGAACGATCCGTCGCACCGTGTCTTCCTGCAGCCGGCCGGTGGCGGCGCGGTCAAGCAGGTGGATCGCAATGCGTCGACTCTCGTCGGTGGCCTGCTCCGACCCGACGGCCTCGCCGAGGGCCAGCAGCACCTGCGATGGCAGCCCGTCGAGTTCGTCCAGGCGCGGGCTGGCCCAGACGGCGACGGCGGCTGGGTCCCGCCTGGCCTGGTGGACCTCGGCGAAAAGCTGGACGGCACGGAAGTTCAGCGGGTCCCGGTCCAGCACGCCCTCGACCTGCGACCGTGCCCGTTCCAGGTCGCCGAGGACCAGCGCCTGCTCGGCGGCTCGCAGGTCGCGCAGGATCGCGTGCCGCGGGTGGGCCGGCAGCGTGACGACCACCCGGATCTGATCGGCATCGAAGACTGGCGGCGGGTTGCCCTCCTCCCGCATCGCCCGCAGGATCGTCGGGATCCCCTGCCCCTCGCCCTGTGCGAGCTGTAGGCGGGCGAAGAACCAGGCGAGGGCCTGGTTTCGTCACTTTGGCGGGGCGTTCCCCGCCCGCAGTGCCTCAAGGTCGACGCCCGTCGGCAGCGGGCCTGGAGACGAGACCTCGATCCGGTCCACGAACACCGTCAGCCGGGTCGGGTCGACCAGCTCGTAGTCCCGATGCGCCAGAGCGTTCCCGAGTGCCTCGTAGAGCGCGCTCGGCGGGTACTTGATCGTGTTCGGCGCTTTCGGGTCCGTCTTGTCAAAGGCGGTGTACGACTGAACGTCGAGCAATTCGGTCAGCCTCAGCGCCTGCTCGACCAGGTTTCCATCCAGTTCGTGCCGTTCCGCGTGCCGGTCGGAGCGGTCAGTCCCGGGATAGATCGAGAACATCGTAACCGCACCCGGGATGAACCGCTGAGGATTGCGGCCGAACAGCAGCACGGCGAAGTTCCGGGGCCGCAGGACGCCGGTCAGCGGCTCGGCCACCAGCAGCGGTGGGACGAGCGTGCTCAAGGGGTAATCCGGGGAGAGATAGGGCGCTACGCCCTGCTCGGCGGAGAATCGGCCCATCCGCTGCAGGAACTCCCGCAGGGCGAGAAGGTCGAGGTCGGTCTCGATCGCGCCGTTGCACGGCCGGCGGTCCCAAGGCTCCAGAGCGCCTTTGCGGACCAGAAGGTCCTTGAGTGTCCCGTTGCGGGCCTCACGGGTTTCCCGGCTCACCCGGACGTAGTGCTTCGCGCCGTCGTTGCGCTTGCGGAAGGTGTGCGCGCTGCCCGTCGCCGGCTGTAGGAAGACCAGGATCCGTAGGCGTGGGTCGTCGGTCTCGATCTCCTCTACGAGGGGGGTGATCGGCGGCGAGACGTTCGTACGGCAGAGGCCAAGAACGCTGCCTTCGATCTCCTTGAATTTGTTCGCTGTCAGCCCGATCCGACGCAGCCGCGGAAAGCCGTGCTCGTCCTTTTCTTCCCGCACCCCGCAGACGACGTAGCCGCCGCCGAGGTTCTGCAGGTCGTTGGCGAAGGCGGACAGGGTGGCCACCACGTTGTCAGGGTCGGCGACGTTTTCCTTCCACTCGGTCTGCTCGTTCTCCCGTCTGGCCAGCTCCTCAAGATTCACCAGGCCGGTCATGAGACCACGACCTTCTTGCCGGCCCCGATCAGCCGAGCACATTCCTCCCGAAGACCCGACAAAGCGGCATCGAGCTGCTCCTCGGTCTCGATGCCACCGCTGAAGTACGCCCCGACACGGACGGCCGCTAGCCGGTCGCCTTCGATGATCCGCTGCAGTCGCTCGATCGCCGTCTGTAGCCGCGTCTCGCAGGCGTCCCGCTCCGAGCGGAGCAGAGAGATCGACGCGTCGGACGGGAGCGGCTTCGCGCCGGCGATGAGCGGTGCGGCGATCTCGGCCCGCACGTCTTCGTCGACCTCGAACCAGCCCGGCTGCGCGGTCAGCAGGTCGAGCGCCTTCGCGTAGGCGTCGACGCGCGCCTGCTGTGCGTCGTCGAAGCGGCGCTCGTACTCACGCTCGATCGTGCGGGAGTGCTGGGCAATTGCGGGCAGGTCGCGGAAGAAGGTCTCCCGTGCGAACAGGTCGCCGAGTTCGGTAGCGCTCGACTCCAGTGCTGGATCAACGCCGGCCTCGTCCCTGAGTAGTGGCCAGGCGATCTCCAAGGCCCGTCGGGCCCGCCCGAGGTCGGCCAGCCGCGGCTCCGTAAGGGCCTGGCGCAGTTCGCCCGCGCGGACTATTGCCTCCTTGATGGCGCGATAGCTGGTGTTGAAGGTGGTGATGGCGTTCTCGGTCGAGCCGTTCATGATTGCTTTGAACAGTCCGAGCGCGTCCTCGAGCATCGTCTCGCCGGGCAGCTGGTGGCGAACCAGCAGGTCGCGGGCTACCGAGACGGAATCATCGTGCCTCCCGACCGCGGCGCCCAGTTGCTCGGCGACCCGGCTCTCGTTGACCTCGGTGATGTCCTCACCAAAGGTCTCCTGGAAGTTTCCCACCGCATCGACGAGCTCGTCCTCATCAATTCCCTTGCGCGGTCGGAAGGACGCCTGACGAAAGAGGTTGTTGTTGTCGAGCGTCTCGCGGGCGTCGATGCTGACCGCGGAGTCGATGACCCTGCCCTGGCTCGTCGCGTCGATCTTCTCCGCTCGCAGCAGGGACAGGACGAGTAGCCGGACAACCTCGAACTCCCAGCCGAACGGCTCCTTGGCGAACTCCTCGGCCAGGTACCGCCCGGTCGCGGCCTCCCCGTAGCTGGTCCGCGCCTCAATCTGGGCGAAGACTGTCTTCAACGGGTCCATGTCAACCTGGAACACCGGTTTGCCCTGCTCGTCGCGAAGCAGCCGGAGGGCGGTGAAGACCCCCGGCAGCCCGCGAAGATCGTGCGCAGTGAAGAGCGCCTCGACGCCCTTGCGTGCGTCGGCGGCCTTGATCGGCGCGTCCTTGAACCGCTCGAAGACGTCGGGGAGTGCCTTCTCAAGGATTTCCGCCGCTGCCCGGCGCACATCGCCGCGGTCGCCAGGAGTCCGGTCGTTGCCGCGGAAGTAGACTGGCCCCGCGAGGCAGGCCGTCCGCAACCGGCGGCGCAGCTCCTCTTGGTGGCGTCGCTGACGCTGCCGCTCCTCGGCCATCAACGCTGCCGTGTCCTCACCCCGCGCCTCGCGTTCCTTGCCGCGGAGCATCTCCTGCGAGCGGAAGAGCTCAACGGCTTCCCGGTCGATGGCATCGCTGAGAGCGACCACCCAGAAGACCTTCTGTCTCTCTATCTGGCTGCGGGCCCGTAGCTCGGTCGCCTCCGCATCGAACTCTCTGCCTTCCTGGGCTAGGTGGAAGTGGAACACCAAGTTGCCGTCTAGGACCTCCCGGCCGTAGACGGCGAGGCCGGCCTTGAAAGCACGTGCATCCTGGAGGCGGTACGTCGGCGTCGGCTCCCAGAAGGCGCGCAGGACATCGGCGTAGAGGCGGTGGGTGTCGGCTGGCGATGGACTGATGCCGTTGCGCACCCGCTCCCAGTCATCCTCTGCCGGCGTCGGGATGCGGTAACCATCGTCACCGAGGCGGACCTTGTGTGTCTCGACGAGCTCGACGAGCGCCTCCCGTACCGAGGCGAGCGGAGAGTCGGCCGTGACGTCGGGCAGCAACGCGGCGGCGATGTTCTCCTGCGTGCGGTGAACGGTACGCACGTATTGGAGTAGGCAGATGATCTTGGCTACGGCCTGCGCCTGGGGGTGGCGCAACTCGTGGGCGATGGCGGTGATCTTCGCCCTGATTTCCGAGCCGATGTTGTTCTCGACCAGGTCGTAGACCTGGTCGAGGCGCACCAGATCGCCTACCGGCCTGTCAGCCAGCCTGACATCCGGGTGGATCAACAGTTGCTGGGCGAGCTTGATGATGGTCCGGTTCGCGCCACCGACGTGCCGGCTCGCCCCGCCCTGGGTACGCAGGCCGGAGACGATCTGGATGATGAGGTCGATCTGGTAGGGCAGCAGCGGGTACAGGCTGACGAACGCGTCCCGCGTCAACTCGGGCAACGTGATGTCGGCGCGCAGCTGGGTGAGCGATTCGAGGCGGCCCCGGTGCTCGTCGAAGAGCGTGCCGAGGCTGTCCTGGGCGGTCGCGTTCTTCGCGAGCACCCGGCGGCTGGTCACCTCGGAGATGTCGGACGGCTCCAGGTGCACCTGCAGTGGGAAGCGATCCATGAGGCGGGCCAGCTCGATCCGGTTGCTGTCCAGGCCGCTGACCAGATCGGTCAGTTTCTCCTGCGAGGTGATGACCAGCCAGTGGCGGCCACGCCCGCGAACCCCGAGGCTCTGCACGATCGCCTGCAGGTCCAACATCTTCTGGACGTCGCGGGCGACGAATTGGCCGACCTCGTCCACGACGAACATCAGGCTGCGTCCCGGCCTACGCCGGTTCATCAGTTCGGTCGCGCGCTCCGCGAGCCGGCGGGGTGAGACATCTGTCCGGCCTCGCACAGCACGCACCCAGGAGTCCGCTTCGGGGTAGGTCTCGGGCTCCAGGTCGTGCATGACCCTGCTCGCCTGGCTCAGGGCGAAGGCGACCTTCCCCTTCTCCTTGTTCCACTCCTTGCCACGAAAGATCTCGCGATACGTCTCGTCGAAGCGGTCGAGCCGGCCTTCGCCCTCGAGCGAGATCTCCAGCTCGGAAAGGTCCAGGTCCTTTGCGTAGCCGAGGCTCTGCAGGAAGAGCCCGTACATGATCTCGGTCAGAGTCTGGTTGCCGCTGCGGATACCGCGGTCCGTGGACACATCGAAGATGACCGCGTGGGTGGGGATCCGTTCGTTGATCAGTCGCAGGAGCGTGCGGATTCGGTTGTCACTGTCGAACTTCCGCGCGAACAGCTCGCCGGCAGGATCGCCAGCGACCTTCCGATCCTCGATCGACAGGCCGAGCATCTTCGCGAAGCTGGACTTACCGGAGCCGAAGAATCCGGAGACCCAGACCGCGATCCCCTCGTGCGGCTTGTTCGGCGTCTGCTCGTACGCATCGAAGATATCGGTGTAGTGGCGGCGGATCGCGTCGGTGACGACGTACTCGTCGATCTCCTCGCGGAGGATCTCGTCCGCGGCCTGGTCGACCTTGATGACCTCCTCGATCCGCCGGTCGATGTCCCTGGCGAAGAGGCCTCTGATGGTCTGGGGCGTGGTCATCGAGAGCAGTCCATCTCAGAAGATCTTGGGTCGGTAGTTGTGCTCGGCGTCGAGCTCGCCCATGAAGCGCAGTCCCGCCGGCCCCTCCCGGTGGCCTGGGTAGAACAGCACCGTCGGCACATGCAGCCTGCCCTTGAGCTGTTCCAGCAGCGAGAAGGTCCGGTAGGCAGGAAACAGCGCACCCGTCCGGCGGATGAACACGACAGCAGCAGTGGCTTCCACTCGTCGAGCGGGCAACCAGCCTGCGCTAACATCACCAGGGGCTTGTCCTGGGCGTCAGGTTGGAACCGCCGGTTGAGCACCTTGGCGACGTCGCGCAGCCAGGTCAGACTGCTGGCACCGATCGTGTTCCGGTTGCGCAGCCGGTCGAGGTTCTCCCGCTTCGACACGGTGAAGTCCCAGCCCTTAAAGACACCGTAGGTCTCATTGATCATCGCGCCCTTCACGACAGTGAACGAGGAGACGACCTGCGCCCGGGACGGGAGCGTCATGTGGTGGCCAGTTCATAGGCGAAGGGGACGACCAAGTTACCGATCTCCCCATGCCCGAAGCCCAACGCTAGCAGTCGGACGTCGTTGTCAATGCCGGAGAACGTAGCTGGCAGCTTCACCGCGCGGGCCTCCGCGGGACGACTCAGCTTCTCCGTGGCCGCTAGGTCCTTCGCACCAACCAGGCCCAGGGAACCCAAGGTCTCGGCCAGGCTTCTGTCGCCGGGCGACGCAAGCTGTTCAAAGAACGGGGACCAGGTCTCGGCGTGGTCGAGCCACTGCTCCCATCGCGCGTCGAACTCCTCCTCGATCGTCGCTGGAAGGCGCCAGAGGGTGACGCCGCCCGGCGGGTTGTAGATCTCATCGCACCGGTGCACCGCCAGCGTGAACACCGAACGCGCCTGTGCGAACCGATGAGTCCGAGGGAACCCGCGCCGCAGCGTCGTCACGCCCCGCTTGCCCAGCTGACCTCTGGAGTTCCACCATCGCGCGCCGTCCATCTCCCCGAAGCGCGCGACCACGAGCCGCAGCCGCAGCAACAGATCGAGATCGATACCGCGCGCCATCATGACATCGCTACCCGGCTGGATGGCCTACCGGCGCAGCCATGCAGCGCACGACCTGCGCCGACACTTGGCGACATGGATACGACCCCCTCTAGCCAACCCAGCAAGCCCCGATCTCATCAGCCTAGGGCACCGCTGAGGATGGTTCGGCGCGCGTCCCCATAATGATCGCCAGGTTTGGGGTCATCCAGGACTTTGGGAACGAGTTGACCTGGCTGGGAACCGCCCGACGCAGAGGCACTCGTCGGCCACCTCATGGAGCCGGGAGGGCGCAGACGTCCCTGCGTTGTCAAGTGGCCGCAGCAGCGGGTGGGCTGGTGCGCGGGATGGCGTTGTAGATCTCGCGGGCGATGTAGCGATTGAGACAGCGGACGATCTCGCGTGGAGTTTTGCCTTCGGCGAGGCGTCGTTGCTGGTAGGCACGGGTGCGGGGGTCGCAGCGCAGCCGGGTGATGACGATGCGGTGCAGCGCGGAGTTGGCCTGACGTCGCAGGGTCCCGATCACGGTGAGCCGAAGCGCCTCGTCGACGAGGGCGAACAGCTCGTCGCTGGTCGCGCCGATCGCGCCGAGGGGCACGATCGTGACCTGTCGTGTCGCGGCGTCGACCTGGTCGATCGTGCCCCAGCGCCCGTCGGCGGCGCCGTGGGGCAGATAGCGGCCTCCCGGGCGTACGAGCGGGAACAGCGTCTCGGTCATGGTGGAGCCGATGCCGTCGAAGACCACGTCCACACCGTCGGGCGCCACCCCGCCGAGTTTCCGTTCCCAGGCGACGTCGCGGTAGTTCAGGATCTGGTGGGCGCCGAGAGCGCGGGCGTGGGCGAGCTTCGTATCGTTGCCGGCGAGGGCAACGACCCGCGCGCCGCTGGATACGGCGAGCTGGACGAGGAGGCCGCCGACGCCGCCGGCGGTCGCGGTGACCACGACGACCTCGCCGGTGCCGGGGTGGGCGGCCCGGTGCAGCCCGACGGCGGTGCGGCCGTCGGCGAGCACGGCGGTGGCATCGGCGGACGTCAGCGACGCGGGGACGCGGTGCAGGTCGCCGGCTCGGGCCAGCGCGGCGGAGGCGTATCCGCCGGTGCCCCCGGTGGTGGTGACGACCCGTGCGCCGAGCCAGGCCGGGTCGACGTCCTCGGCGACGGCGTCAATGGTCCCTCCCACTCCGTTGCCGAGGACGGCGGGAAAGGCGACGCGCGGGCCGAGCGATGTGCCAGCGCGCAGCTGGGTGTCGATGAAGGTGATCGCGGCGTATTCCACCGCGACCCGGACGTGCCCGGGGCCTGGTCGTGGGTCGGGCAGCTCGATGGGTCGCAGCACTTCGGGGCCGCCTGGACGGTCGGCGATTACGGCGCGCATGACGCACTCCTGGGGTCTGTTACAGAGCCTGGGTGCCTGACCTGACGGCCGGGTAGGAGAGCGGCCGCGACGAGCGTCACGGCGGCGAATCCGAGGGTCCACCAGAACGTGGTGGTGAACGCGGTGTCGACTTCCGTCCCGGCCGCGGCGGTCTGGCTGTCGAGGATGAGCGCGACAATGACGGTGCCGAACGATGCGCCGAGTCGTTGCCCGACGTTGGTCAGGCTGGTTCCTCGTGCGATTGCGGAGGGTTCCAGGTCACGGTAGCTCGCCGCCGCGACGGCGACGCCGAGTGAGCCCAGCCCGGCACCGAGAAGGAAGATCGCGATGGACAGTACCGCGATGGCGGCGCGTGAGCCCATCGACGCGATCAGGGCGATAGCGGCGCAGGTCACGAGCGTGCTGAGTACGGTGATCCCCCTGGAGCCGGTCCGGTCCGCCCATCGTCCGGTGACCGCGAGTGCGAGCATCGTGCCGAGTCCCTGGGGTGCCAGCAGGAGGCCGACCTCGGTCTCGGAGAACCCGTGGACCCGCTGGTAGAACAACGGCAGCAGCAGCATGGGCCCATACAGGCAGAGCCCGAACAGGAACATCGCCGTCGTGGCGACCGCGAACGACCTCCGTCGCAGCAGGCCGATGTCCATCAGTGCCCGATGGCCGCGCCCGCGGGCATGGAGCACGAAGCCGCTGAGCAGCAGCAAACCCGCCGCGATCAGGACGCCGGGCGTAACAGCCGCGTCGCTCTCGCCGGAGACCGTCGACAGCCCGGCAAGGATTGCCACCGTCGCGGGGGTCAGCAGAAGAACACCGACCCAGTCCAGGTGAGCGCGACCGTCGTCCGCGGCCACCCGGAGGTGGCGATGGGCCAGGATCAGCGCCGCGACGCAGATCGGCACGTTGACGAGGAAAATCCACCGCCAGCCACCCATGCCTAGAATCAGGCCGCCCAGGATCGGCCCAAGAATCGGAGTCAGTTGGCCGGGGATGCCTACCAGTCCCATGACACGACCGATTCGCCCTGGTCCGGCCGCACGCGCGAGGATCGCCTGCACCAGCGGCAGGACGAGACCACCACCCAAGCCCTGGATCACCCTGAACACGATCAGGCTCTCAATCGACCACGCCAGCGCGCACAGCACCGAACCGAGCAGGAACACCCATATCGCGCCGAGCCAGACACGTCTGCCACCCCATCGATCGACCAGTCAGCCCAGCAAGGGGATCATCGATGTCATCGCGAGCAGATAGCCGCTCGTGGCCCACTGCGCCACCGCAACCGTCGTGTCGAACGCACGTGTGAGGTCCTCGATGGCGATCGCGACGATCGTCGTGTCCAGCAGCGATGCTTCCGCGCCGACCAGCAACACGGCCACCAGCCGAAGAAGGTCGCGATTCAGCGGTGGCACCTCCGGCGAGCCGGACTTGATTGCTGGCATGCCAACAATCTAGCGGAGGTTTGCTGGCATGCCAACAAAGGATGGTAGGCTGACGCCATGGCGGAGGTGCCGCACACTCAGGACGCGGCGGCGCGGAACCGCGAACTCAGGCGGAGGCACGTCGGCACGACCATTGACGGCGCACCGCTCGGCTCGCTGTTCCTCCAGGTACTCCGGGTCCACGGCCGACTGGGCGAGGACCTGCTGCGACGCGCCGGCGTGACCGCGCCCCACGAGATCGTGCTGCTCTACCTCGAGGAGCGCGGACCTGTCCCCCAGACCGAGCTGGTGCACTACCTCGGCCGGGATCGCTCGACGGTCACCGCGACGCTCCAGGCCATGGAACGCGCCGGCCTCGTCACCCGAGACCCTTCACCCGACGACAGGCGCACTATGATCGTCAGTCTTGCTCCGCGCGGTCGCGACCTCGCCCCCGCCGCCCGCGCGGCGTGGCACGAGCTCGAGCAACACACCATCAGTCGGCTCACCGTCGCCCAACACGATCAGCTCGTCGCCTTGCTCACCGTCGTCCGTGACACCCTCAACGACGTCGTAGACAGTCGAACGAACTGATTGTCCGTGGGCGCGGCGACCGCCTCGGTGACACTCCGTATCAGACGCGGAGGTCCGTGCCTACCGGCCGCAGGAGATCCGCGTCCGATCTTGAGCGCAGCGCTGGATCGCGCCGGGCTGTCATCCATCCAGGCCATACGTGGAGGCACCCGGCCGAAAGATCGAGATTATCGACAGCCATGCGGACTGGCTGAGCGTCTCCTGGCTGCCCTCCTACGCCCCAGAAATCAACCCGGTCGAAAACGAAATCCACTACACACGCGACACGGCCTGGCACGAGGACGCCAACCCCACCTACACAGGAAACACCAACCACACCCTCGCGAGCTTCCGGAACCTCGCCCTCGGAGTAATCCGCCTCAACAAGATCAGAAAGACAAAGGAAACCCTTGA
>NZ_CDWRCL010000135.1:2640-11298 GCF_977927575.1 Frankia sp. CcCS3 | reverse complement strand
CCCCCGAACCCACATTGAAAATTAATATACTAATTCCCCGAGGCCCTACTTCGACGACGTCGGAGGCGGGCCTCACGTCTATGCGGAACGGCGCGGTCCGGAATACCGGCCATCTCCCTCCGACACCCGCCGGGACACCACGACACGAAAGCGGAGCCGGGGACTCCGAAAATCCCGGACGGCAGTCGGCCCCGATCGCCCAGGGTCAGCCTTTCGTGACATAGCAGAGACCGAAAATTAACAATCACGGAACAGGAAGGTAACTGGGCACGACAAGGCTCCGGTCGAACCCTCCCGTCATTCGCGGCCTGGGTCGGCTGGCCAGGCCGATCACGAAGCCGCTCCGTAACGTGCAGGATCAACCACGGGGAGTATGAGTGAGTTATCAGGCCGAATACATCTGGATCGACGGCACCGAGCCCGAGCCGCTGATGCGCAGCAAGACCCGCATCATCAGGGACGGTAAGGAGCCGGAGATCTGGGGCTTCGACGGCTCGAGCACCAACCAGGCGCCCGGATCGAACTCGGACTGCGTGCTGCGGCCCGTCTTCGTCACGCCCGACCCGCTGCGGGGTGGCGACAACCTCCTGGTGCTCTGCGAGGTCGAGCTGACCGACTTCACGCCGCACCCGACGAACACCCGGGCCGCCGCCCGGACCGTCGCCGAGAAGTACGCCGACATGACGCCGATGTTCGGCATCGAGCAGGAGTACACCTTCTTCAAGGACGGCCGTCCCTACGGCTGGCCGGAGGTCGGCTACCCCTCGCCGCAGGGACCGTACTACTGTGGCGTCGGCGGCTCGAAGATGCCCGGCCGCCAGATCGTCGAAAGGCACGCGCAGGCCTGCCTCGACGCCGGTCTCGCCATCGAGGGCACCAACGCCGAGGTCATGATGGGCCAGTGGGAGTTCCAGATCGGCGTGCTCCCCGCCCCGGCGATCGGCGACCAGATTTGGCTGGGCCGCTGGCTGCTCCACCGGATCGCCGAGGACTACGGCGTCGAGGTGTCGTTCGCCGCCAAGCCGGTCCCGGGCGACTGGAACGGTGCCGGCGCGCACACCAACTTCTCCACCAGGCAGACGATGGAGGGCTGGGACGCCATCGTCGCCTGCTGCGAGGCGCTCGGCACCCGGGTGCTGGAGCACGTGACCCACTACGGTCACGGCATCCAGGACCGACTGACCGGTAAGCACGAGACGGCTCCGTGGAACAAGTTCTCCTGGGGCGCCTCCGACCGCGGCGCGTCGATCCGGATTCCGTGGGCTGTCGAGAAGGCCAAGAAGGGCTGGCTGGAGGACCGCCGCCCGAACGCGAACATGGACCCGTACCTGGTCTCCGCGCTCATGATTGACACCTGCTGCAGCGCCCTGGCCGGCGATAAGCCGACGCTGTTCGTGCCGTCCCAGACCACCCCGGCCCCGGCCGGGGCAACCGTCTGACGAACGGTCACCAGGCCGGAGCACAGGCTGCCGTGGCGGTACTCCCGACGACACGACCGCCTGCCCGGTCTTACGGTGGCGCGGTTCCGGCACCACCGGGCGTGCTAGCCGAAATCCGCGGTCCGCTCGCGCGCGAACACCTCCTCGACGACGGCGCGGGCCAGCGCCGCCGACCGGCGGTGCTCGGCGACGAGCTCGCCGGCCCGGTCGGAGGGATATCCCGCCGCGCTCGCCATCGCCTCCAGACCGGGCGGGCGGTCAGGGACGACGTCCGGACGCGGCCAGCCGGCCAGCGTGCTCGCGTTCCGGATGCGGGAGGCGGACATCCAGGCCGCGCGCAGGATCTCCGCCTCGCTCGCGTCGAGCAGACCGGAGACGACCGCGGCCCCCAGGCCCTCGAGCGTCGACGTCGTGCGCAGCGTGGGAATCTGCCGGCCGTGGCGCAGCTGGAGGATCTGCACCGCCCACTCCACGTCGGTCAGCCCCCCGGGGCCGAACTTCAGGTGCAGCGCGCGATCGACTCCCCGTGGGATCCGTTCCCGCTCCATCCGCCCGCTCAGGCGGATGATCTCGTCCAGGGCGCCCGCGGGAAGCGTGGTCGGGTAACGCACCGTGTCCGCTAGCCGGCAGAACCGGTAGGCAAGCCCGGGATCACCGGCCAGGGGCTCCGCCCGCAGCAGCGCCTGCGACTCCCACTCCTGCGACCACCGTTGGTAGTAGGCCGCGTACGCCTCCAGCGTGCGTGAGGCCGGGCCACTGCGCCCCTCCGGACGCAGCGCTGTGTCCAGGCGCAGCGCCGGATCGGGTCCGGGAACGGCGAGCAGCCGGTGCAGCTCACCGACCACCTCGGCGACAGCCCTGCTCGCCCGGTCCGCTGACGCCCCTGGCCTGGCCTCGTGCACGAACAGCACGTCGGCGTCGCTGCCGTAGGACATCTCCGCGCCGCCGAGCCGGCCCATCGCGATCACCGAGATCCGCGCCGGCAACGACTCCGGGTCACCTCCGGCGACCCTGCGCTCGGCGACAAGCAGGGACGCGGCGATGGTGGCGGCCGCGGCGTCCGCCAGCGCCCGGCCCACGGCTGCGACGTCCTGCAGGCCGAGCAGGTCCGCGCAGGCGACCCGGACCAGTTCGACGCGGCGCACCGCCCGGGCCCGCCCGACGGCCTCCTCCCAGTCGGGGTTGCGGTGGGCGATCGCCACCATGGTCCGGACCAGTGCCTCCCGCGGCACCGGGACGAGATCGTCCTCGGTGCGCAGCAGCCGCACCGACTCCGGCGCGCGGGCCATCAGGTCCGCCACGTACCGGCTGGTCGCGAGTACCCGGGCGAGCCGGTCCGCGGCGCCGGCGGAGTCCCGCAGCAGCCGCAGATACCACGGGGCGCGCCCGAGTGCCTCGCTGACCCGGCGATAGGCCAGCAGCCCGGCATCGGGATCGGGGGCGTCGGCGAAGGCGGGCAGCATCGTCGGCAACAGGTGGCGTTGGATCGCGGCCGTCCGGCTCACCCCTCTGGTCAGCGCCTCGATATGGCGCAACGACCGGTCCGGCGCGGCGAATCCGAGCGCGGCCAGCCGGTCGGCCGCCTCCTGGGGAGTAAGGCGGATCTCCTCCGTCGACAGGCGGGCGACCGCCTCCAGCAACGGCTGGTAGAAGAGCTTCTCGTGCAGCGATCGGACGGATCGGACCACCCGGGCGTGGGCGTCCTCGAACGCCTCCGCCGTGCGCAACCCCATCGACCGGGCCAGCCAGCGCAGCTCGGTGGCGTCCCGGGGCAGGGTGTGCACCCGGCGCAGCCGTTGCAGCTGAAGGCGGTGCTCAGCGTTACGGAGAAAACGGTAGGCGTCGGCGAGCCCGGCCGCGTCGCGCCGACCGACGTAGCCGCCGCGGGCCAGACCGTCGATGGCGCCCAGGGTGGATGCGACCCGCAGCTTGGCATCCACCCGGCCGTGGACGAGTTGCAGCAGCTGGACGGCGAACTCGACGTCGCGCAGGCCGCCCGGCCCCAGCTTGAGATTGCGCTCCGCCTCCGCGCGGGACAGCGTCGACTCCACCCGGCGCCGCATCGCCCGCACGTCGGCCACGAAGCCGGGACGGGAGGCCGCCGTCCACACCATGGGCGCGACCATCGCGCAGAACTCGGCGCCCAACGCCAGGTCGCCCGCGATCGGGCGGGCCTTGAGCAACGCCTGGAACTCCCAGGTCCGGGCCCAGCGGCGGTAGTAGGCGTGATGGCTGGCGAGCGTGCGGACCAGGGCACCGTCCCGGCCCTCCGGGCGAAGCCCCACATCGACCTGGAACAGCGCACCGGCGGCGGTGACGGTGCCGGCGGCTCGGACCAGCCCCTCCGCCAGCCGTGCCGCCGCCGTCAGTACCGCCGGCCCGGCCGGTTCCGCCCCGATCTTCCCCCCGTTCGCCGTACCGTTCGCCGCATCGCGGGGTGCCGTCGGCTCGGCGACGAACACGACATCGACGTCGCTGACGTAGTTCAGTTCCCGTCCGCCGCACTTGCCCATGCCGATCACGGCGAGCCGGACCGGGGGCAGCCGCGGGTCGAGCCCGGCACGGGCGACCGCCAGCGCCGCGTCCAGCGCGAATCCCGCCAGATCGGCGAGTTCGGCCGTGGCCTCGTCGAGTGGCACCGCGCCGGTCAGGTCCCGCGCCGCGAGGACCAGCAGCGCCCTGCGGTACGCGGTCCGCAGGGCGTCGAGGATCTGGGGACCGTCGCCCGCCGCCCGGGGCGCCGGATCGTCCGGATCCGCGCCGACCGCGCGCAGCAGACCTGCCCGCACGCTCGCCGCCTCCGGCGGGGTGGTGACCACCTCGTCGGCTTCCAGGATGTGCCAGTCCGCCGGATGGCGGGCAAGATGATCGCCGAGCGCGATGCTCGCGCCGAGCACGGCGGCGAGCCGTTCCCGCAGCCCCTCGTGGCGGGCCAGCGCACCGACGAAGGCCGCGCCCCCGGCCGGGCCGAGGGCGTCCACGAGCCGGTCCAGCGCGGCGAGAGCCCGGTCCGGATCGGCCGCAGCCGCCAGCGAGCCGACCACGACGTTGGCCTCGAGCCGTTCCTCGCGCACGATTCCCACGGTGGCGGGACCGGGCAGGACATCCCTGCCGGCGGTGGGCGACTGGACGGCCGGGCTGAGCAGGCCGAGGCGGCGCATTGTCGTCTCGACCCGGTCGACGTCGGTGAAGCCGAGTCGCGCGAGCTGCGCGGCGACCGAGCTCCCCCGCGGATGGGCCGCGACCGGTCCCGGCCCGACCGGCCCCGCCCCGGCTGTGGGGGGCCGGGTGCCGGTCCGCCCGGTCATAGCACCGGCAGGTACCGGTCGATCTCGAACGGGGTCACCTGCCGACGGTATTCCAGCCACTCGGCCCGCTTGTTCCGCAGGAAGAAGTCGAACAACTCGTCGCCGAGGGTCTCCCGCACAAGCGCGGAACGCTCCATCACCTTGACCGCCTCGGCGAGCGAGCCGGGCAGAGCGGTGATCCCGCGCTCACGACGCTGCGTGTCGGTGAGCGTCCAGACGTCGTCCGCCGAAGCCGGTGGCAGCTCGTAACCACCCTGGACACCCCGCAGGCCGGCTGCCAGCACCAGGGCGAAGGTCAGATACGGGTTGCACGCGCTGTCCGGCAGCCGGAACTCCACCCGGGTGGCGTTGGATTTGTGGAGCTTGTAGAGCGGAACCCGCACGAGCGCCGAACGGTTGTTGTGGCCCCAGCACACATAGGCCGGCGCCTCCAGCACCTCGCCGACCCGCTGGTCGCCGATGAGCCGCTTGTAGGAGTTCACCCACTGGTTGGTCACCGCGGTGATTTCGGCGGCGTGCGCGAGGAGCCCGGCGATGAAGGCCTTCGCCACCTTGGACAGCTGATAGTCATCGGTCGGGTCGTGAAAGGCGTTGCGGTCACCCTCGAAAAGGCTCAGATGGGTGTGCATCCCCGACCCGGCCTGGTTACCGAACGGCTTGGGCATGAAGGTGGCGTAAATACCTTGCCGCAACGCCACCTCCTTGACCACCTGGCGGAAGGTCATGATGTTGTCGGCGATGGTGAGGGCGTCGGCGTAGCGGAGATCGATCTCCTGCTGGCCGGGGGCCACCTCGTGGTGGCTGAACTCCACCGAGATGCCCAGCCGTTCGAGCATGCTGATGGCCTGTTGCCGGAAATCATGGCTGATGTCATTGGGGGTCAGGTCGAAGTAGCCTGATTCGTCCACCGGCGGGGGCACCGGGCCACCGCGTTTCGGCGGCTCCCTGAGCAGGAAGAACTCGATCTCCGGATGGGTGTAGAACGTGAACCCCGCGTCGGCCGCCCTGGCTAGCGCGCTCCGCAGCACCCAGCGCGAGTCGGCGGCGGCGGGCGTGCCATCCGGCATCACGAGGTCGCAGAACATCCGGGCAGTGAGCGGATGTTCACCGCGCCAGGGAAGCACCTGGAAGGTGGAGGGGTCGGGCCGGGCCAGCATGTCGGCCTCGTGTACCCGCGCAAAGCCCTCAATGGCGGACCCGTCGAAACCGATACCCTCCGCCAGCGCCCCCTCGAGCTCCGCGGGGGCGATCTCTACCGACTTCAGGTACCCAAGTACGTCGGTGAACCAGAGCCGAACGAAGCGGATGTCCCGCTCCTCCAGAGTCCGGAGAACGAACTCCTGCTGTTTGTCCATAGTGCCTCCGCGCTGAGGATGTGGACTCGACGATACGGGCCACCCGATGTGCTTATCCCGAGCATAGCGACTACATCCGTTCGTCGCTGTGATGTTGCCTGGTAGCAACCAGTCCGCCAACGGCGTGTTACCTACCCTCCCGACACGGGACCTAACGGCCCACGCCGCGACCGCCTACGCTGCAACCATGGCCCAGCTGCGGATCGCCCTCGCCCAGGTGGACACGACCGTCGGGGATCTCGCTGGTAACGCCGACCTGGTCAGTACCTGGACGAAACGGGTCGTCGCCGACGGCGCTCATCTGATCGCCTTCGGTGAACTCACGTTGACCGGCTATCCGCCGGAGGACCTCGTCCTGCGCCGGTCCTTCGTCGCCGCGAGCCAGCGGGCGCTGGTGGCCCTGGCCCGCCGGCTGGCCGAGGAGGGGTGTGGCGAGATCGCCGTCGTCGTCGGCTACCTCGATGCGTCCGCGCAACCCGCGCCGAGTGTGGGACGCCCGGCCGGTGAACCGCAGAACGCCGCCGCGGTGCTCTGGGGCGGCGAGGTCGTCGCGCGTTACGCCAAGCATCACCTGCCGAACTACGGCGTCTTCGACGAGTTCCGCTACTTCGTGCCCGGCACGGCCTTTCCGGTGCTGCGGCTGCACGGGATCGACGTGGGCGTGACGATCTGCGAGGACCTGTGGCAGCAGGGCGGGCCGATCACCGTGGCCCGCCGGTCCGGGGTCGGCCTCGTCCTGTGCATCAACGGCTCCCCCTACGAGCAGGGGAAGTCCTTCCAGCGCGACGCCCTGTGCGCCGAGCGCGCCCGGGAGGCCGCGGCCGCCCTGGCCTACGTCAACCTCGTCGGCGGGCAGGACGAGCTGGTCTTCGACGGGGACTCCCTCGTCGTCGACGCCGCGGGGGAGCTCGTCGCGCGGGCCCCGGTCTTCAGCGAGGCGCTGCTGATCACCGACCTGGACCTGCCCGCGGCCGGTCCCGGCCCGGCGCGGGCGGTGTCCGGGGCCATCGACGCCGGGGCCATCGACGCCGAGGATGGCACGACGATGACGGTGACGCGCACGATACTGGCCGCCGAGCCGCTGGCACCGTTCACCCCCCTGCCGCCGGTCGTCGCCGACCGCCCCGAGCCCGCCGGGGAGCTGTACACCGCGCTGGTCACCGCCACCCGCGACTACATCCGTAAGAACGGCTTCTCCTCGGTGGCGCTCGGGCTGTCCGGCGGTATCGACTCCGCGCTCGTCGCGACCATCGCGGTCGACGCGATCGGCGCCGGCGCCGTCCACACCGTCGCCCTGCCCTCGGGCTACTCGTCGGGGCACTCGGTGACCGACGCCGCCGAGCTCGCCCGCCGCCAGGGCACGCGGCACTCCGTGGTGCCCATCGAGCCGATCGCCGCCGCGTTCCGCGCCGCCGCCGCCCCCCTCGGCGGGCTGCACGGCCTCGCGGACGAGAACCTGCAGGCCCGGGTGCGCGGAACGCTGCTCATGGCGTTGTCGAACCAGCATGGGCACCTGATCCTCACCACCGGCAACAAAAGCGAGCTGGCAACGGGGTTCTCCACCCTCTACGGAGACAGCGCCGGCGGCTACGCCCCCATCAAGGACGTCTCGAAGACCCGCGTCTGGGAGCTGGCGCGCTGGCGCAACGCCGCCGCGGAGAAGCGTGGCGAGGTGCCGCCCATTCCCGAGGAGATCATCGTCAAGGCGCCGTCCGCCGAGCTTGCCCCGGGCCAGCTCGACTCCGACCGGCTGCCCGACTACGGCATCCTCGATCCCGTCCTGGACGACTACGTCAGCCACGACCAGGGCCGGGCCGAGCTGATCGCGGCCGGGCACGATCCGGCCGTGGTGGACAAGGTGATCCGGCTCGTCGACCTCGCCGAGTACAAGCGCCGACAGAACCCGCCCGGGCCGAAGGTGACCTCCAAGGCGTTCGGCCGCGACCGCCGACTGCCGATCACCTCCCGCTGGCGCGAGAACCCGCCGGCCTGACCAGCCGCGCGGGCCGGGGCCAGCCGCGCGGCTCGAGTCGAGCCGTTACAGCCGGCGCTCGTTTTATGCCTGGCCCTTAGGAGTCGAAATGAAATAACTTGCGCATTTCGAACCCTCCACAGGACTGTGACCTGCGATGATGCTCTCGATCACGTATTTGTTACTTCATTACGTCCCCTTACGCCCCATACCGAGTGCCTTTCGGTACAGCTCCGGGACGCGGTATCGCTCGGTGTCATCGCGGGTACCAAGATCGATGCCGAGGAGGCCGACCTCCAGCCCGAGGTTCTCGACGTCCGAGTCGACCTCCAGCTCTCGCGCCGGAAACGGCGTACGTCCGATCCCCCGGAGGGCATCGAACAAGGGAACGAGCTCGGCAAACTCGTCCTGCAGGGAGTCGATTTCCTGTTCACTGATGTCATCCAGCGACTCCACGAGCGCCCGGGGACGTATCAGGCTGCGCTCGTAGTAGGGCGGTGCCAGCGACAGTCGCCGCTCTCGGTCAGCGGCGAGGTGGAAAAGCCGGACAAGCGAGCGTGGCGAGTGGTTTCCATTGCTGTCCG
>NZ_CDWRCL010000135.1:0-2001 GCF_977927575.1 Frankia sp. CcCS3 | reverse complement strand
AAGTTATTTCATTTCGACTCCAAAGTCGGCGCCATACCCAGTTGTACGTGAAAGCGGTCTTGCCGCCGGAGATCCGCTCACCAACCAGCACGCGCCACGCATTGAGCACCTGCGGCTGCGGCCACCTCTCGACCAGCTCCGGCAAAAAGCGATGCAGCCCGGGTTCCGGCGCCCTCTCACGAACGAGATCAGCGACGGCCGGCGCCCGGAGCGCCTGCTTGACGACCACCTTGAGATAATCGGTCTGGTTTGCCCAGGACAACGTCACGTCGCGACCGAAGAAATGTGACTTATTCGGTAGCTGAACGGTTCGCCAGATGTCCTCCCTGAGCATGATCTTCATCCGAAGATTCACCAGCTCGTCACCGCGCTCGGACAACAGGGACAGCAGTCCCCCCACACTTTCCCGCCGTCGAGTGAGGTCGGCAGGAGTGAGACCGAACCCAGTGTCAAGACCGTCGAAAAGAAGAAATGTGCCCCGGGCAACATCCGCATCGAGGTCCCGAATCCACTGCCAGCCGACGAGTCCAGCGTCTTCGATGGAAAGCATTTTGCGTACATCTTGGACGAGGTTAAGTTCGTTGTACTGCGACTCGTCCTTGGAGTCACAGGTGAGTCCACCGAACGCGGGCACCGGCCGACGAGGGCGCCCACTGGTCAGCTGGATCATGACCCCGATAAGCAACATCCACGCCGTGCGCCAGTCGTCTCCCCGGTCCGCCAAGACCTCGCCGATGGCTCGGTATGTCCCGCTGGACGGCATCCAGGGTCTTCTCATCGGCAGCCGCGGAGGGCTGGTCACCACGATGTTCCCGTCCGCGGCGAGGCTGCGGAACAGGGTGGTCTTCCCCGTGCCCTTCCGGCCAAGTATCAGGGGCACGTCGTCCCGGGCGGCCCGGCCGACAACTTCTGTGCGTAGGAAGGTCTCCTGGAACTCGTCGTCGGACTGAGCCTCCGCGGTGCCCGTCGAGAAGTGGATCTCAGCCAGGGCGCCGGCTTTTGAACCGGGCGGCGGGATGGCCATGGCGGCTGCGCCGTCCCGCTCGGCTGCCGCCGACTGCGGAACGAACCCTGCGATCCACTCCCCGACGGGCGAATAAGCATCGATGCCGGTCTCGGGAACTACGGAATCAGATCCCGCGATGTCCTCGCTGTAACCGAGGACGTGGACAAGCTCGTCAACCTCCGGGAACGCTGGATCCCCGCCTTCGACCACCGCCGGCGAGAGCCATTCCAAGATCCAGACCGCCGCCCGGTCCTCGTATCGCCGACGAGTCTCCGGAGCGCCCGCGCCCGGAACCGGGCTCACCAGAAAACGGAGCTCAGGAGTGTAGGCCCGCTCGGATCTGGCCGCCAGAAGCGCCCGCGTCAGCGCCCGCGTTCCCACCCGTGCCTGCAGATGCGGGAAGAATGTTACGACAGCTATGTCGGCCAGATCGAAGAAAAGAGGTGCCGACAGCGGACTGATCCCGGTCCTTGAATCTATGAGAACAATCTGCGGCGAGATATGGAGGTCACGGACGGCGCCGATGAGCGCGCGGAGTGTATTATTTTCCTCACGGTACCATGCCGCTGGGTCGAGCTGAGCGAGCTGGCGCGCATAATTGGCATCCGGATATCCGGCGGGCAGAAGATAGAGTTGCCGTTCGGGATGAGCACGCAGCAGATGGGCGGTGACATCAGGCATTTCGCCGGCTATGTCCGCCTCCAGTAGAAGCGGAACAACACCCTTTCCTGGCATGACTTCGCGCTCCGCGTCGAAGAGTGTGGCAAGACCAGGCGCCTCAAGATCCATATCGAGGCAGAGCATTCGGTGTTCACGGGCTAGCAACAGAGCAGTGTAGGCGAGCGATGTCGATCTTCCGACACCCCCTCTGGAGTCGAAATGAAATAACTTGCGCGTTTCGAACCCTCCACAGGCCTGTGACCTGCGATGATGCTCTCGATCACATATTTGTTACTTCATTACGTCCCCTCTGAGGGAGTAGAAGGTGGCGATGA
>NZ_CDWRCL010000134.1:0-10677 GCF_977927575.1 Frankia sp. CcCS3 | reverse complement strand
CCGGTGAAGTCTCCCGGGAAGGAACCCTGGCCGGTGCCGGGCGACCGGACTCCCGGCGACCAGCGCGACACTCAGAGTCGACGACACTCGACTCCGCCGGACTGTATCAGTTCGATGTCCGACACGCTCCCCTGATCATCTCCCGCCCGATCGCGACCGTCGAGGTCGTGGTCCAGCCGGCAGGCATTCTCTGCGATCCGGGCGCTCTATTTCTGTTCCATGAGTTCCGCATAAACCACTGCGACAGGAGAATTCCCCGTCGCCATTCCGTCCAGGTCCGCAGTCTGGCTTTCTCCGTGCGGACGTCTTACCCACGCCGTCGGCGTTCGGTGCCTGTTCACAAGCAGCCCCCTCAACCAGCCCGATCGGAGACATCGTCTGCGCCCGAGACGAAGGGGCATGATGACCTCTGCCATCCCCATTCCTGGTGAACGTGCTGCTCGGCCTGCTCGGAGTCGCGGGCGGCCACGTGAGCCGGCGCCGATGGCTATGATCGCCAGAAAGTCCAGGATGCGGGAAGCACAGTCCACATGCTGGAACGCCGCTGTACGGCCGTCCCGGCGGTTGGCGGCGAGTGGTCGTGTACGTCGGGGAGAACCCGGAGAAGGAGTTCGAGGAGCCGCCATGACCAACGCCGCTCCACCCGCCGCTGCGGTGCCCGGTCTCGCCGCCCGAGCCGGCGCCGTGCGCACCTCGCCAGTGCGGGAGATCCTCGCGCTGACCGCCCGCCCGGAGGTGATCTCCTTCGCCGGCGGTCTACCCGCTCCCGAGCTCTTCGACGCCGACGGGATTCGGCGCGCCTACGACCGGGTGCTCGCCGAGGAGCCGCGGCGCGTGCTGCAGTACTCCGCCACGGAGGGCGACCCGGACCTGCGCCAAGCGGTCGCGGACCGCCTGGCGCGCCGCGGCCTGCCCACCCGAGCGGACGACCTGCTGATCACGAAGGGCTCGCAGCAGGCCCTGACGCTGCTGTCGGCGGCGCTCGTGGAGCCGGGTGACGCGGTCCTCGTGGAGGATCCGACCTATCTGGCTGCCCTGCAGTGCCTCGGCCTCGCGGGTGCCCGGGTGGTGCCCGTCCCCACCGACGAGCACGGGATCCTCCCCGACCGGCTGGCGGAGACGGTGGCCCGCGAGCGTCCCAGGCTGCTCTACCTGGTGCCGACCTTCCAGAACCCCACCGGTCGGACGCTGTCCGCGGCGCGCCGCGCGGCCGTCGCCCGGGTGGCCGCGGAGCAGGGCCTGTGGATCGTCGAGGACGACCCCTACGGTGAGCTGCGCTTCCAGGGCACGCGGGAGCCGTGGATCGCGTCGTTCGCCGACGCCGCCGACCGCACCGTCCTGCTCGGCAGCTTCTCCAAGATCATGGCCCCAGGGATGCGACTGGGCTGGCTGCGGGCCCCGGCCATGCTGCGGCGGGCCTGCGTGATCGCCAAGCAGGCCGCGGACCTGCACACCTCCACGGTCGATCAGGCCGCCGCCGCCCGGTATCTGGCCGACGCCGACCCCGACCTGCACATCGCGCGGATGTGCGCCGCCTACCGCGAACGCCGCGACGCGCTCCTCGACGGGCTCGCCTGGGCACTGCCGCCCGGGAGCAGCTGGAACCGGCCCGAGGGCGGCATGTTCGTCTGGGCCCGCCTCCCCGACGGTCACGACGCCACCGCCCTGCTGCCCGGCGTGGTGGAGCACGACGTGGCCTACGTTCCCGGTGCTCCTTTTTTCGCGGGGCCGCCGGACCCCGCGACGCTGCGCCTGTCCTTCACCACGCACCCGCCGGTGGAGATCACGGAGGGATTGACGCGGCTGGCACGGGCGTTCGGAGTATGACCGTCATCCCTGACCGGGTGCCGGTGCCGGCCCGACACGAGCCGGCGGAAATCGGCAAAACGGCGGGGATCGACAAAACGGCGGGGATCGACGGAAAGGCGCTTAGGCGAACACGTCCTGCAGCCAGTCGGTCCAGGCCTGGGTGGTCTTCGCCTGGTCGGCGCCGGGGGCGAACAGGTGCAGGGCGATGCCGATCGGGGCGCCGAAGGCGTTGCGGCCGAAGAAGCGGTACAGCCCGTCGCCGGTCCGCAGGCCGAGGAAGTGGGGATGCAGGTAGTCGACCACGGCGTCCAGCGGGTCGATGCCCGGGAGGGTGACGCGCAGCGCGTCGCCCTGGCCGACCTCGTCGGCGACGCCGAGCTCGCGGCGCAGCCGGACGAACGCGTCCGGCGCGGTCGAGGACGCCGGCGCGTCGGCCGCGACGTAGGTCACCGGCCGGCGGCTGAAGTACCGCAGGTACTGGCCGAGCGTGTGCAGGTAGAAGTCGGTGTGCTGGCTGGCGCCGTCGTACTGATTCTCCCAGTCGTCGACGAAGATCCCGCTGTGGACGTAGCGGAAGGAGGTCATGCCGCCGTCCCGGCCCTCGATCACGTGTTCCAGCTGGTTGAACCAGCCGTCCGCACCCTCCACCCGGGTGACGAGGTGGTGCGGCGGGTCCCAGACGGTGACCGTGCCCCCGAAGGGCGCTGCGCCACCCTGCCGGGGCTCGAACTCCATCGGCCACAGCCATCCGCCGTTACCGGTGGTCACGGCGTCCCAGTACTCCTCCGGGGAGGTGGGCAGCACGCCCTCGCGGCGGATCTCGAACTCACGGGACATCTCTAGTTCTCCTTGGTTGCGGTGGGGCCATCGGTTCCGGTGGGGCCGGCTGCGTTGGTGGGACTGTCGGTGCCGGTGGGACCGGCGGTGCCAAGGCCGAGGACGTCCTCCCCCGCATCGGACCCCGCATCGGATCCGACAGCCACCCGCTCGGGCCGCGTGACGCTCGGGTGCAGGGCGATGACGAAACGGTGGGAGCGCCCGCCTTCGGCGGTGGTGTCGTGGTACCTGCCGACGAGGGCGGCAACCGTCTCCCCGAGCTCCGTGGCGAACGCGGCGCGGTCCGCGGCGGAAGCGAATCGGATCTCGCTGTCGATCGCGAACGTCGCCAGCCGCTGCCGGGCAGCGGTGGCACCGGTGATGAGGTCGCCGACCTCCCGCACCAGCCGGGCACCGAGCGCGAGCAGCCATCGGGCAGAGCGCTGATCCGGCGACCGGCCGGGATCCGGGGCGACCGCCGGCAACGCGGTCGGCGAGATCACATAGGAGGCCGCCGTCGCCCGTAGTACGCGCTCGGTGCAGTTGCCCCTTCTGCGTTCCTCGACGAGTTCGACCAGCCCGTGACGCTCCAGGGCCCGCAGGTGGTAATTGACCCGCTGACGTGACAGCCCCACGGGAGCGGCCAGGGTGCTGGCCGAACCCGGCTCCGCGAGCGCGGCCAGCAAACTCGCCCGGACCGGGTCGAGCGCGGCCCCCGCGGCGGCCGGGTCATCGATCACTGCGACCTCCAACATGCGCCTCATCGTCCTACCGAAAATTTTCCTTGTCAAGGAGGATGATCCTGTCGGGGCAGGTACGGGGCAGGTACGGAACGACCGTCGCGCCCCTCCGCGAGTCATCGCCCGAATGGCGGGGCATAGGTTCGTCCTGGAATGCCACCCGGGCTCGCGGAGGTCGGGACGGCCCCGTCCCGGGCCTGAAGCCCGTCCGTGCGGGCCAGAACCAGTCCGGCCCGCGGTCACGAGAGGCAGGACGCAAGAGCCGATGTCGACGTTCGGGCCGGACTCCTCCGTGCCATCCACGCCCCACCCGACCGGACTACCGGACGGGCGCGACGGCCGCCCGTCGGCGTCGGCGGAGAACCGGCCCGCGCCGCGGCACGCCCGGCCGGCCCCGCGCCGGCTGCGGGTCGTCCGCGTCACCCCGCTCACCGGGGACATGGTGACGGTGACGCTCGGTGGGCCGGCGCTGACCGGATTCTCGCTGCCCCGGGCCGCGCAGCACGTGAAGATCTTCCTGCCGGCCGACGGGCAGACCGAACCGACCGTTCCGGGCTGGGGGCCGGACGGACGACCCGTCTTCCCGGCGGGTGCGCCCCGCCCGATCGTGCGGACCTACACCCCGCGCCGGTTCGACGCTGAGGCCCTCGAACTGGAGATCGAGATGCTCCTGCACGGCGAGGGCCCGGCTGGGCGGTGGGCGCGTACCGCCCGGCCCGGTGACCATCTCGCCATCGCCGGACCGGGGGGTGGATACGAGGTGCGGACGTCGGCCGCGCACCACCTGCTCGCCGCCGACGAGACCGGCCTGCCCGCGCTGGCGACGGTGCTGGAACGGCTGCCCACTCGGGTACCGGTGACCGTGGTGGCGGAGGTTCGCGACGCCGGCCGCCAGCGGGCTCTCCCGGTCACCCCCGCGACGACCGTCACCTGGCTGCACCGTAACGGCGGGGTTCCCGGCGCACTGCTGGCCGAGGCCGTCGAGGGGCCATACCCCTGCCCGCCGGCACCGCGGCCTGGGTGGCCTGCGAGGCCACGGCGGTACGCCGGATCCGCCGTCACCTGCTCGCCTCGGGGCTGGACCGCGCCGACCTGTCGACCCGTGGCTACTGGCGGCTGAGCGCGGCGGACCATCCCGATCATGACTACGGGGAGGGCGAGGCGGCGGATGTCACCCGCGGCGGCGAGGGACGGATCGATCGGCTGCGCCGCACCCTCGGGCCGCTGAAGCAGCGTGCCGAAACCACCGCGCGCGGCCTCGGCGCGACCGTGAAGGCCCGCGCCGCCGAGCGCCGGCGGTGACCGGGTCGGCACCTGCTTCGACCACCCGATCGTGGGTGCGGCATTTCGGTGGGACGCGTCCCAGGGCCCTCGCCCGCCAAACTCGCCCGCCAAACAACCCGTAGCCGACGCAACCGGGCTCCGTCACGGCGGGCAACCCGACCGCATGGCAGGCTGGTCACGTACCAGCGCGCACCGCCCGACCACGGGGATCCACCGCGCCACGGCATTCCATTCCGACAAGCCGTCGCACGGACAAGCCGTCGCACGGACAAGCCGTCGCACGGACAAGGCGACGAACGGACCGGACGACGGCGCTCGGGGACGACCCACCGGGGAACGACGGCACGGGGTGGCGGGTGGACCCGGCACGCGAATGGTGCCCGTCGGCGAAGAGGGGCCCATGACGGAGGACAGCGCGAGACCCCCTGCCGGGCCTCCCATCGTCGGGGAACCCGGGTCGGTGAATCTGCCGGCTCCCCGGGTGACCGCGCTACCCCGGCGGGGTCCGGCGGCCGGCGCCCACCGTGATCCGCTCCGGCTCCCGCACCTGGTCGGCCCGCCCCCCGGGTCGACCCCGCCCCTCCTGGGCGCGCCCAGCGTTCCCACGGGCCTGCGGGAGTGCGCCGGGTGCGGCGCGCCCGTGGCCCGGCCGGGCCAGGACGAGCAGGACGAGAGCGTCGCCCTGGAGGGCAGCTGCGCGGGATGCGGCCACCGCTACTCGTTCACCGTCAAGCTGCGACCGGGCGAACGGGTCGGCCGCTACACCGTGCACGGCGTCATCGCGCACGGCGGGCTCGGCTGGGTATATGCCGCGACCGACGACAACCTCGGCGGCGACGACGTGCAGGCCTGGGTGGTGCTCAAGGGCCTGCTCGACGCGGCGAACCCGGAGGCGCGTCGGATCGCCGAGGGAGAGCGGCGCATCCTGACCACGGTGTCCCATCCGGGCATCGTCAAGATCCTCGACTATGTCACCCACCATGGCGAGGACTACATCGTCATGGAGTACGTGCCGGGGGCGTCCCTGGCCGGCCTGGCCGAGGTCGGGGTGGCGGGACCGGACGGGCGGTCGGCTCCGCCGTCGGCCGCCGATGTGATCCGCTACCTGCTGCGGGTGCTTCCGGCCCTCGGGCATCTGCATCGCCTCGGGCTGGTCTACTGCGACCTGAAACCGGAAAACGTGATGGTCACCGCCGAGGACGTCAAACTGATCGACCTCGGCGGGGCGCGCCGGCTCGACGACCGCGTGTCGGGATACCTGTCCACGCCCGGCTACCGGGCCCCCGAACTCGACGACGACGGGGAACGCCCGGCGGGCATCGCGCGCACCGCGCCCACGGTCACCACCGACATCTTCGCCGTCGCCCGGACCCTGGCCCGTCTCGTCCTCGGCCGGTTCCCGGGCTTCCTCGGCGCCTACCGGCACACCCTGCCGCCGCGCCGGGCCCATGCCCCGTTGCGGGACTTCGAATCCCTGGACCGGCTCCTGCGCCGGGCCACCGCGACCGATCCCGACCAGCGATTCCAGAGCACCACGGAGCTCGCCGACGAACTGGTGGGGGTGCTCTACGAGATCGTGGCCAGAACGGAGGGGCCGGTCCCCCCGTTGGCCAGCCGGTGGTTCGACGCCGTCGGGCATCCCACCGGGGAGGCGGGGCCCGCCGGGACCCCCGCATGGTGGGAGGTCCTCCCCGATCTGCGCATCGACCAGGACGATCCATGGGCGCCCGGACTGACCGCCGGTTCGGACGAGGAACCGGCCTCCCTGGCCACCCGGCTGGCGGCGATCGTCCCGAGGACCACCGAGGTGCGGCTATCCCTGGCCCGCGCCCAGATCCGGGCCGGGCAGCTCCATGAGGCGGCGGGCACTCTGGACGACGCGGCCGCGGAGCAGCCGCGGGAATGGCGGGTCGACTGGTACCGGGGCCTGCACGCCCTCGTCGGACGACAACCGGCCGTGGCCGCCGCGGCGTTCGACCGGGTCTACTCCCGGGTCCCCGGGGAGCTCGCTCCGCGCCTCGCCCTCGCGACCGCACTCGCGGACATGGCGACCACCACGGGCACCGCGGGCACCGCGCCTGAACGTGACGCGGCCCGGCACCGGGCCGCAGCCCTGTTCGACGTCGTCTCCACCATCGATCCGAGCACGACCAGCGCGGCGTTCGGGCTGGCCCGATGCCGGACCGATCCGGCCGACAAGATCGACGCTTATCTACGGGTCCCTCCGTCGTCCGCCGCCTACACCGCGTCGCGGATCCGCATGATCGGGGTGCTCGTCGGCCGGGCCACCCGACCAGACCGCGCGGCCTCGGGATCGGCGGCCCTGCACCGGGCGGCGACGATACTGGCCGATCCAAGGCTCGACCTGGGCGAACGACGCCGGGCCGAACTGCACCGTGACCTGTTCACCGCCGCCCTGGCCCTCGTCACGACCTACTCGTCCGCCTACCCGGCCGCGGATGCGCCCCGGCCACCGACCCTGCTCGGTCGGGTCATGGTGGAACGGGACCTCCGCTTCGGACTGGCCGAGACCTACCGGGAGATGGCCCGGTTGGCCGGTGACCGGGCGAGCCGGGTCCGCCTCGTCGACCAGGCGAACCGCATCCGTCCCCGCACGCTGCTCTGACGTTGACATCCTTGCTCAGCCGTAGCTTCCTTGCTCATAGGCGCTGAGCTGCGGTGCGCAGGTGGTCAAGCAGGTCGTCGACGAGTTGCTGGGGACTCGCGTGACCCTTCCCGTCAGCGGCGAGATGCCCCGCCAGGGCAAGGTCGGCAGCCCCGTGCGCGAGTGCCCGCACGAGAGATGCCACGCGCACCGGGTCACCTGCGGGCAACGCACCAAGCTGTTGGGCCGCGGTGACGGTATCGACGAGCATGGTCTGCGCGACGTGGGCCGCTGTCAGGCCGCAGTACTCAGCTCCCGCGAGTCGATCGACCAGGCGCCAAATACCAGCCTGAAGCGTGCCGGGTACTCCAGTGCCCAGGTGATGTAGTGGTGCATCGCCATGCGCAGTACCGCCTCGGGCGTCCTTCCACCACGCATCGCGGTGGCGAGCTCGGCGCCTTGCCGCTCCAACTCCCGGGCGGCGATCGCGGCGAGCAGCGCCTCCTTAACCCGGTACCGACGTCGCGCGCTGCAACCAGCTCTGGGACGCCAGCGCACGGCTTGCCGGTCTACCACCCGAACTGTAATAATCATCAGAGTTCGGGTACTAGGCCTCGGATGCGCATCATTCATCATGAATCGCCATGAATCGCCGGCTTCGATCTCGTGCTCGCCCCCGGGAGCTCCGGAGACCTGGAGCTCCCGGGCTTCGCCTGGTTCGCCTGGTTCGCCTGGCCCGCCGGTTCACAGCCCGCCGGTTCACGGCCCGGTCAGGGACGGCCGCCGTCGAGCAGCGGGGGGCGGCCGGGTACGCGTAGGCCCGGTCGCAGCCACTCGTCGTACAGGCGGGACCAGGTTCCGTCGAGCATGATCTCGCGAAGCACGCCGTTGACGAACGCGACGAACTCGTCGTCTCCCGCCGTGTCCCCGGTGATCGGCATGGCGATACCGTAGGGCTCGTCGAGCCAGCCGCCGGCTTCGGAGCCCGCGCCGAAGGCGCTCGGCCCGAGCACCGTCGTGTCGGGGTCCTGGGCGGCTAGCCCGGCGAGGAGGACATCGTCGCCGGCGATCGCGTCGACGTCACCGTGCTGGAGCGCGACCAGGCAGTCGGCGATGCGGGCCCGGGTCACCGGTCGGGGTCCCGGCGCCGGCAGCTGCGCCAGCTTCTCGCTGGACGTGCTCCCCGCCGACGAGCAGACCGGTCGTCCGACGAGATCGGCGATACCGCGGAACCCGGCGTTCTCCCGGACCAGCAACCGCAGAGTCGACTCGTAGTACACGTCGGAGAACCGGACCTGCCGCTTGCGCTCGCAGGTGATGGTCATGGTGGCCACGAGCATGTCGACCATGCCGGAACGGAGCAGGTCCTCCCGCTCGGAGGTGGTGACGGCACGGAACTGGATATGATTGTCGACCCGCTCGGCACCGAAGATGGCCGCGGCGACCGCGCGGGCTATGCCGACGTCGAACCCCTCCAGTCGCAAGGTGCGCCAGTTCATCAACCCGGCCGGGGGCGCGTCGGTGGCGATGCCCACGCGCAGGTAGCCGCGGTCCTGCGCGATCGCGCGCAGGCGGCTGCCCACCGGCATCCGGCCGGGGGGAGGCATCGGGGTGAGGGGGGGATCGCTCGACCGGAGCGGTCTGCCATCCCGGCGACAGGTTCCATCCGGGTTGGCCGATCCCGCCGACGCCTGCGTGGGCTCGGCGCCCGGCACCGGTGATGGCGGCATCGGGGCGGCCTCCAGCGGAAGGGGACTACGGGCGGTGCTGCAGCCCGTACCGCCCACGAGGACCATGCAGCCGACGAGGATCCCCCCGAGCACCGGGCCCACTCCCCTCGTCGGGATGGGGGGGTGCCGGCGCCCGGTCCGACCGGGCGGACTCACAGGTACTCCCGGAGCCGGGGCCACATCCCCGCCGCGGCCGCGACGATCGCGGTGAGGACGAGCGCCGGGCCGGCCAGCTCGAGATCGCGCAACGCCGCGGCGGCCCGGCGGGCATCTCCTTCGAACCTGCCCCGGGCGGCGTCGATCGCGACGTCGAGCTTGCCGAGGAAGCTGGTGAACGCCGTCGTGCCCGGCCCGAGGGTCCGGGTCACCGCCTGTCCGAACGTGTCGGAGGAACGCGGGTCCCCAACGGAGGAGCCGGCGTCTCCCGGTCCTCGCGCGGCCGCGACGACCGAGTCCGGTGACGAGGCCAGCAGAGCCACCACCGAGGCCCGGATACGCAGCCAGGAGCGCAGATCGCCCTCGAGTCCCGCCGGTATCCCGGCCCCCCCGCGCGCGTCGAGGGCGACGACGAGCGAACCACGACGGGTGACCGGTTCGGGCGGTAGGCGGTCGCCGGTCACGTCGAAGCCGAGGCCTCGGGTCACCCAGGCGAAGTGCTCGTCGAAACGGGTGCCGTTGCCGAGCGCCGTCAACGAGAGGTTCTCATCGACCCGTGCCTCCAGAGCCAGGGTCTTCGATCGGGCGAGCAGGCTTATCGGTCGGTACCCGGAGTCTTGCGCGGTGTCGAGACGGGTCTGCTGGGTTCCGAAGGCGACCGCGGTCCAGGTGACCGTGGCCAGGATGCACCCGGTGCCGAGCAGCAGGCCCGGGTTGACCAGTCGGTTCGTGCGTCGGACCAGAAGCAGCTGGACGCCGACGAACGCGATGATCGCGAAGGCGGCCGTGATCACGATCGCCCATTCGCCCCGCGAGCCGGTGGCCTGCTGGTAGGCGGTGTCCACCGCGTCGGCGTACCGGGCGACGAGCACCTCGGTCGCCGGAAGGATCTCCGTGCGCATCATCGTCGAGGCGGCCCGCAGGTTGGCCTCGCCGACGGACAGCCCCGCCCGGTTGTTCGCCCGGGCCCGTTCGACCATCCCGTTGTAGACAGGAATGCCCCCGGCGAGCACGCCCAGAGGGCACGACGAGGCGATCCGCCCGGGCGACGGCCGGGTCCCCGCGCCGTCGGGTCCGGGCGGCGGCGCCGCGGGTCCGGACCAGGGCGGGTCCGCGGCGCACAGGGCCGGGTCGAGTCGGCGCAGGTCCAGGACGTCACGGGCGGCATCGGCGACACTCGCCTCGAACAGCCCGCCGTTCTTGATCCGGTCATAGCGCTGCCGCAGCTCGGCGGCGGGCTCCCCCCTGCCGACGAGAAGCTCGACGGGCGCGAAGACCTCCGCCGCCGCCGCGGCATCCGCCTGGGACAGGGCGGCCCGCAACTCCTGAGCCGTGGCGAGCGCCCGGCCGTGCCGGCTCACCAGGCCGTCGGTCGCATCCAGCCGATGAGCGACCACGCCGTGCAGCGTCAACCCGAACAACGCGAGCGCGACCACGAGAAACGCCAGCAGCCCGACGAGCCGGACACCCGCGTCGCAGCGCGCCGCGACGCCCAGCACGGCCCGCGCGAGCCGCGCGCCCCACCGCGCTCGCGGGC
>NZ_CDWRCL010000133.1:0-10714 GCF_977927575.1 Frankia sp. CcCS3 | reverse complement strand
ATCAACGACAGATCCAGATCCACACCTCAACAGCACTCGACGGAGATCGTGCACCAGAACCAGCGCGCCGGCGAAGAGCGCGTCGGAGTGAACCCGGAGAGACCCGCGGCGGGAGGCCGAGGCCTGGAGGAGGGGCGGGACGGTCGGAGAGGCGGCACGACGGAGAGCTGGTGGCCGCGGGGTAGATGCCACGGGGCGGGCGGCCAGGGGACACGTGGCTGCGGGACCGGTCGCCGGGTCCGGGGGAACCCGACGGGAGAGTGGGGGGAGGAGCGAAGAGGAGCGGCGCCGTGGAGAGCAACAGTAGGAAGTACACGATCGCCGTCCAGGGCCCGAAGTCCTCACGCCCCCTGGAATCTGGCACCGTGAGAGTGGAATGTCCGGACATGTCATCGTCCACACCATTGCGCCCGTACCCGACAGCCGGGGGCATCCTCATCCCCCGTTAAACGGAGACCCGCCGTCGACGCTCCCCGTGAGCGTGTATACAAATAATCCTCACCACGCTAAACACGCGAGTGTCACCCAGACGAGAGAACCAGCCACCCATCCGGAACCAGAAGATCGAGTATCTTACTCTTGTGTTGACCATGGCGAGGGGGCCGACCGTGACGACAGCTCAGCCGGGAAGTGGACCGACCGTACGTCGGATCCTGCTCGGCTCTCAGCTCCGTCGACTTCGCGAGGAGAAGGGCATCAGCCGGGAAACCGCCGGCTACCACATCCGCGCCTCAGAGTCGAAGATCAGCCGGATGGAGCTTGGCCGCGTCAGCTTCAAAGAACGCGACGTCGCCGACCTGCTGACCTTCTATCAGGTCACGGACGATGCAGAGCGCGCCCCATTGCTGGCCCTTGTCCGGGAGGCGAACGCCGCTGGCTGGTGGCAGAACTTCAACGACGTTCTCCCGTCCTGGTTCCAGCCGTACATCGGTCTGGAGGAGGCGGCCCAGCTCATCCGGACCTACGAGCTCCAGTTCATTCCGGGCCTGTTGCAGACCGAGGACTACGCCCGAGCAATCATCACGCAGGGTAGTGATCACCTACCGGCCGACGTCGTCGAGCGCCGGGTTAACGTGCGGCTCAACCGGCAGAAGCTGCTGTACCGTAAGAACCCGCCACGGCTCTGGATAGTCATCGACGAGGCGGCGCTGCGTCGGCCGATCGGCGGGCCGAAGGTGATGCGGGCCCAGATCGAACACCTCATCACCGCGTCCGAGCTACCGAACCTCACTCTGCAGGTGATGCCGTTCTCCTTCGGCGGCCACGCGGCGGAGGGTGGGGCCTTCACGATCCTCCGCTTCCCCGAAATGGACCCGCCGGACGTGGTCTACCTGGAGCAGCTCACCGGTTCCACCTACCTCGACAAGCGCGAGGACGTCGACCGGTACATGGAGGTGTATAACCGGCTCAGTGTCGACAGCACGACCCCGGGTGACACTCCCGAACTGCTACGGCGCATCATCACCGAGCTCTGAACGCGGTTCGCTCCCAGCTCACCGACCGGCTGCTCCGCCGGCCCGCCGGCCTACTACTCGGCCGGCCTGCCGTTCTGCCGGCCTGCCGGCCCTACTGCTCCGCCATCCCGCCGATCGGCTCGACCCGCCTGGTCGGATCCGTGACCGCGCTCGCCGGCCAGGTCAGCTCCAGGCTGAGACACCGATCGTCCAGCTCCACCGAGACCTCGATCCCGCCCGGGTCCTCTCCCCCGCAGCCGAGCTGCGGGGGCGGCAGGCCCTGCGGCCAGGGCAGCGAGACGAAAACACTGCCGCCGGCCGGCGTCCACAGGACCGTCATAATCGCTCGGCCGCCTGGGACGGCGGCGAGCACCTCCCGCACCTGATCGGCCACCATGGCCCGCACGGGAGCTGGCGCGAGCCGCAGATCGCCGGACAGCTGGATCTGGACGGTCATTCCCGCAGCCTCGGCGTCGGCGACGACCGCGTCGAGGTCCGCCAGCGCCGACGACGGACCACCCCCGGTGATCATGCGACGGACGGCGGCCGCCCGTATCGCGCACCTGCTCCGAACGGCGGCTTCCCGTGGGTCCAGCCAACCGCCCGCGACTCCGTCGAGTAACGGCAGCACCTCCCACCCCACGGTGTGCAACCACTGCGCCCGCTCCCACCTGATCATGGTGAACGCATCCACCTGGGCGGCGACCTCAGCCTCGGCGGCCAGGGCGCGGGCGGTCGTCTCCGCGGTGCCGCGCAGCAGGGGACCCAGCATCGCGGTCACAATCTGCACCCCGCACGCACCGTAGATCAGTACCCCCAGCCGCGCCAGCACCAGCGGTTCGGTGGTACCACGCAGGAACACCGCAACGATCATCATGGCGATCGCGACCAGCAGCGCACCCACCCATTCCCAGAGTGGCCGGGAGGCGGTGATGAACGCTAGGAGCAGGGGAAGCACGAGCAACGGCCAGTCCGCGATCCGGACGATGTCCGCGCCGACGGTGTTCGCTATGCCGGCGACGGCGACGGCGAGGGCCAGGAACAGCAGCACGGCCGCCTCGGGACCGCTGATCGGCCGACTCCGTCCGCGCCGGACGAAGGCGACGGTGAGCGCGGCCACCAGCAGCCACATCGCTCCCGCTCCAGCCATCGTCCGCACCCATCCACCCGTGCCGACCAACGGCACGAGCATGATGATCATCCACAGCCCGACGATCTGCCCGAGCGCCCGGCGCAGCCCGGCGGCATAGGCGTCGCGTAGCTCGGCGGCGATCGCGGCGACGTCCCGACGATCGCCGACCCGCCCGCCGACCCTTCCGCCGACCCGCCCGCCGACCCTTCCGGCCCCGCGATCACCCCGATCGCCGCGATCATCGCTCGGCTGTGGTCGCGTCACGTGCCCCGTCGTCGCGTCCGGGGCGTGCCACTGCAGTTCCACAACGGTGCCCTGCCCCGGGTGCGCGTCGATGCGGGCGGTCCCGGCGACGTCCACCAGCCGTCCGACGATGGACTCGCGCAGCCCGAGCCGGGCGGGGTCGACCCGCTGCGGGTCGAAGCCGCACCCGGCGTCGGACACCGTCACGATGAGCAGGCCCGGGCCACCGCCGAGGAGCAGCGAGGCACGCCGGGTGCCGGAGTGCCGTTCCACGTTGACCAGCGCCTCGCCGACCGCTCCGACGAAGGCCTCCACAACCACGGCCGGGGGCTCACCGGGAGGTTCCCCCGCGACGGCTGGGAGACGCCGGTCCTCGAGGCTGACCTGCAGCCCCCGTCGAGCGGCGTCGCGGACGGCCTCGGCCAACCGATCGCCGATCGGCGGACCGACCTCGTCGTCCCGGTCGAGCAGGCCGCGCACGGCGGTGAGGCTCTGCGCACATCGACGCCGGGTGAGTGCCACGTCCCGTCCCCCGCCCCAGGCGATGCCGGTCAGGGTGTTCAGCACCGTGTCGTGGATGACTCGCTCCCGTTCCCGGCGGTCGCGGGCGACGGCGAGGACCACCGCCTCGCTGCGGTGCCGGGCCACAACGTTCGCCCATCGCTGGTCGGCCGTACGGGCGATCCGGCGCAGTCGACCGATCGCCAGCCCGAGTAGACCGGGAATGATCAGCAGCATGGCGGTTTGAGAGAAGACCCGGGGGTTGTGGCCCCAGCCGCCTACGAGAGTGGCGCCGCACAGCGTCAGGAGCAGGACCGACGCGACGGCCGTCGGAAATGTCCAGACCGTCACGATCCCGGCGTTGATGGGGTCAGGAAGACGAAGTTCCCGCTGTCCCCCACCGAAGCGGGCGGCAACCAGGACGAGGCCGTCAGGGCGAGGACCGTCGACATCGCGACCGTGCTGGTGGTCATCGATCGACGGATCCCGCGTCGCAGGCTGACGACGCAGAAGACGAGACCGCCGATGACCGTCAGCCCCGCGACGGCCATCGCCGCCGGCCTGTGGTCGTACCAGCGCCAGACCGCGACGTAGCACACCGTCAGCAGGACCGCAACCGCCCGCAGAGTAACGAGGACGCGCCCCATGACCTGTTCCAGCGCCTGGTAAGCCCGGCCCAACTCGACGGAGGCTCGGCCCAGCTCGAGCGTGCCCTCCCCGAAGGCGGTCACCGTGCCCGCGGAGGCGGTAGCGGCGGTGCCCGTGGCGGCGGAGGATGCCGGCGCCGCGAGCGGGACCGGCTCCCGCACCCCGGGCGAGGCCGCCTCCCGCCCGTCGGCAGTCACGTCCTGCTCGGCCCGGGGAGGTCGCCCGGACCAGGGTAGGGGCCGACTTCGCACCTCATCATCATGATGGCTCTGTCCCCTCAGCATCGAGGTTTCTGTCGACGACAAGCTTGCGACGGCATAGAGGCCGCGACGGCGTCGAGCAGCGACCCACCGCCGACCGGGCGGGCCGTTGGCAGGCTACCGGCGGCGCCTCGCCTTGGTCCGCAAAGGACCGGCTCGCCTCTCATCCGTCGGACCGCTCATCCGTCGAAAAGGTAACGGGACGGCCCGACCTCCCATTCGGGGGAGCTAGTCACGGTCCAGGGACCGCAGACCGTGCTCAGGTCCCCAAAATTCGCTGACCGAAGAGTCACCGCCACCGCCCGACGGGCCGGAGGAATGCAACGCCGCCGGGACAGCTGTGTCCTAGGCTTGACGACGTGTGGAAAGGCAGCTCTTGAATCCTCCCGCCAGGCCGCCCAGGCCGCCCACGCCGCAGCCGTCACCACCGGCAGGCCCAGTAGCACCGGCAGGCCCAGTAGCACCGGCGGAGCTGTCCGCGCGGCTGACCGGGTTGTCTCCTCGCGACGCCCATCGGCTAGGCCGACGGCTCGCCGAGAGCCGGCGCACCCGCGAGCCCGCCGCGCGCCAGCGGGCCCTACAGGCCATCGCCGCCGAGGTGGACCGGGCGGCGCTGCAGGTGGAGCGGCGCCGGGCCAGCGTCCCGACGCTCGACTACCCCGACATCCTTCCGGTCACCCAGCGCAAGGACGAGATCCTCGCCGCGATCCGGGATCACCAGGTGGTCGTCGTCGCCGGGGAGACCGGGTCCGGCAAGACCACCCAGCTACCGAAGATCTGCCTGGAGCTCGGCCGCGGGATCCGGGCGATGATCGGGCACACCCAGCCGCGCCGAATCGCCGCGCGTACCGTCGCCGACCGCATCGCGGAGGAACTGCGCACCCCGACTCCCCAGGCGGGCGGCGTCGTCGGCTACCAGACCCGGTTCACCGACCAGGTGCACGAGAACACGCTGGTCAAGCTCATGACGGACGGCATCCTGCTGGCCGAGATCTCCTCCGATCGCCAGCTGCGCCGCTATGACACGCTCATCATCGACGAGGCGCACGAACGCAGCCTCAACATCGACTTTATCCTCGGCTACCTGCGGTCGTTGCTCCCCCGCCGGCCGGATCTCAAGATTGTCATCACCTCCGCGACGATCGAGACGGCCCGGTTCTCCGCCCACTTCGAGGACGCCCCGGTCATCGAGGTGTCCGGGCGCACCTATCCGGTCGAGGTCCGCTACCGCCCACTCGTCCCGGCGGCCGACGGACCAGCCGACGGACCGGCCAGCGGATCGGCCAGCGGCCCGGCCGACGGGCGGAGGACCGGCAGGGAGAACGGCGAGGTCGAGCGCGACCAGACCCAGGCCATCAGCGAGGCGGTCGACGAGCTGTGCGCGGAGGGCCCGGGCGACATCCTGGTGTTCCTCAGCGGCGAACGGGAGATCCGCGACACCGCTGAGGCACTCACCCGCGAGCAGCGGCCGAACACCGAGATCGTGCCGCTCTACGCCCGCCTGTCCGCCGGCGAGCAGCACCGGGTGTTCCAGCCGCACACCGGACGGCGGGTGATCCTGGCCACCAACGTCGCCGAGACCTCGCTGACCGTGCCGGGAATCCATTATGTGATCGACCCGGGCACCGCGCGGATCTCCCGCTACAGCCACCGCACCAAGGTGCAGCGGCTGCCCATCGAACCGATCTCACAGGCCTCCGCCAACCAGCGCAAGGGGCGCTGCGGGCGGACCGCCGACGGCATCTGCATCCGCCTCTACAGCGAGGAGGACTTCGCCGGCCGGCCGGAGTTCACCGATCCGGAGAGCCTGCGGACGAACCTGGCCTCGGTCATCCTGCGGATGGCCGACCTCGGCCTCGGCGAGATGGCCACGTTCGGGTTCCTCGATCCACCCGACCCCCGCCAGATCAGCGACGGCGAACTGCTCCTCGCCGAGTTGGGGGCATTCGACGCCACCGCGGCCGATCCCCGCCACCGGATCACTCCCCTCGGCCGGCGGCTGGCGCAGATCCCGGTGGATCCCCGGCTGGCCCGCATGGTGCTCGCCGCCGACGAGCAGGGCTGCCTGCGCGAGGTGCTCGTCATCGCCGCCGCGCTCGCGATCCAGGATCCCCGGGAGCGCCCGGTCGAGCACCAGCAGGCGGCCGACGCCCGCCACGCCCGGTTCGCGGACCCGACCTCGGACTTCCTGGCGTACCTGAACCTGTGGAACTACCTGCGCGACGCCCGCGGCGAGCTGTCGGCCAACCAGTTCCGGCGGATGTGCCGCACGGAGTTCCTCAACTACCTGCGCATCCGGGAATGGCAGGACGTGCACGGCCAGCTCGCCGCGGTGGCCCGCGGCCTGGGGCTCACCCCCCGGGACGACAGCTCCGGCGCGGCCGATCCACGAACCGATCCACGGGCCGTGCACCAGGCCCTGCTGACCGGGCTGCTGTCGCACATCGGTCGTTACGACCCGGAGCGCCGGGAGTACGCTGGCGCCCGCGGCGGCCGCTTCGCGCTCTGGCCGGGCTCCGCCCTGGCCCGGCGGTCGAACCGCGCCGAGCGCACCGGGCCGACAGCCACGTCGGCGGACCCGACAGCCGCGCTGGCGGACCCGGGGGACCCGGCGGGCGAGGACGCGCCGAAGCGGCCGTCCGGACCACCCGCCTGGGTGATGGCCGCCGAGCTGGTGGAGACCTCCCGGCTGTGGGGCCGCACCGCCGCGCGGATCGACCCGGACTGGATCGAGCCGCTCGCCGCCCACCTGGTGCATCGCACGTACAGCGAGCCGCGCTGGTCGCGCCGGCAGGGCGCGGTGCTCGCCGACGAGAAGGTGACCCTGTACGGGGTGACGATCGTCGCCTCCCGGCCGGTCCAGTACAGCCGGGTCGACCCGGCCCTGTGCCGGGAGCTGTTTCTCCGGCACGCGCTGGTCGAGGGTGACTGGCAGACCCGCCACGCCTTCTTCCACGCCAACCGGGAGCTGCTCGCCGACGTCGAGGAGCTGGAGCACCGGGCCCGGCGGCGCGACATCGTCGTCGACGACGAGACGCTGTTCCATTTCTACGACGAGCGCATCCCCGCGGATATCGTGTCCGCCCGGCACTTCGACGCCTGGTGGCGCAAGGCGCGCCGGACGACCCCGGACCTGCTCGACTTCCCGCGCTCAATGCTCGTCTCCGCGGGCGCCGAGGGAATCACCGAGGCCGACTACCCCGACGTCTGGCAGGCGGGCGACCTCGCGCTGCCGCTGAGCTACCAGTTCGAACCGGGCTCGGCGGCCGACGGGGTCACCGTGCACATCCCGCTGGCCGTGCTGAACCAGGTCGGCGCCGAGGGCTTCGAATGGCAGGTGCCGGGGCTGCGCGAGGAGCTCGTCACCGCCCTCATCCGGGCGCTGCCGAAGGCGGTGCGGCGCAGCTTCGTCCCGGCGCCGAACTACGCCAAGGCGGTCCTGGCGAACATCACGCCACGCCAGGTGCCCCTGCTCACCGCGGTGGAACACGAGCTGCGCCGGATGGGCGGGCCGGAGATCCCGCGCGACTCCTGGTCGCTGACGGGTGTGCCGGATTACCTGCGGTTCACCTTCCGGGTGGAGGACGCCGGCGGGCGGGTGCTGGCCGAGGGCAAGGACCTCGACGCCATCAAGGAGCGGCTGCGCCCGAGGACCCGGGAGGCCGTTGCCGCCGCGGCGGACGGCCTCGAGCGGGCCGGCCTGCGGGCGTGGGGGGACCTCGGCACCCTGCCGAAGGTCGTCGAGCTGCGCCGCGGCGGCAACGCGGTAGGCGGCAACGCGGCGGGCGGCCACGTGGTGAAGGCGTTCCCGGCGCTGGTTGACGAGGGCGGTTCGGTCGCGGTGCGGGCCGCCGGCACCGAGGCCGAACAGCGCCAGCTGATGTGGGCCGGCACCCGGCGCCTGGTGCTGCTGGGCGTCCCCTCCCCGGTGCGCGGCCTCAACGCCCGGCTGTCGAACGCCGCGAAGCTGGCCCTGAGCCACAACCCGCACCGCGACGCCGCCGACCTGCTGGACGACTGCGTGCGGGCCGCCGCCGACCGGTTGATCGCCGCGGCCGGCGGGCCCGCCTGGGACGAGGCGGGCTTCACCGCGCTGCTCGCCGCGGTACGCGCGGGGCTGCCCGAGGCCGCCTTCGAGGTGGTCCGCGAGGTTCAGCAGGTGCTCGGCCTCGCCCACGCGGTCGATCTGGCGCTGCGCGAGCTGCGTGCCCCGGCGGTGGCGGCGTCGGTGGCCGACGCGCGCGACCAGCTCACCTCGTTGATCTACCGGGGATTCGCCACCGACACCGGGGCCGACCGGCTGGCGGACCTCGTCCGCTACCTGACCGCGCTGGAACGGCGGCTGGAGCGGCTGCCCCGCGATCCCGGGCGGGACAGGCTCAACACCGCGACCGTCGGGCGCGTCCAGGACGTCTATCGGGAGCTGCTCGCCACCGTCCCCGCCGGCCGGGAGCCGGCGCCCGAGATCCGGCGCCTCCGCTGGATGATCGAGGAGCTGCGGGTGAGCCTGTTCGCGCAGAGCCTGCGCACCCCGTACCCGGTTTCCGAGGAACGCGTCTACCGAGCGATCGACGCCATCCTCGGTTAATCCGTTTCGGTGACTATGCCATGCTGGGACGGTGACCGGCGGGGGGCGATGGGCACGGCGCTCCCGACTGTTTCGTGTCGTACGCGGACGACGGGCGGGCCTGGGCCGAATGGATCGCCGGGACGTTGGAGGATGCCGGCTACCAGGTCCTGCTTGAGTCCTGGGCGCCGGCGGGGACGCACCGAGTGGGGTGGCTGGACCGGGCGGTGAGCCAGGCCCGGCACACGGTCGCGGTGGTCTCCGACGGTTACCTGCGCTCCTCGCCCGCGGTCGCCGAATGGGCGGCGGCGTGGTCGGCCGACCCGACCGGAGGCGAACGCCGGCTGCTGGTGACCAGGGTGGCGGACCGGCCGCTGCCCGGTCTGCTCGGCCAGCTCGTCCCGGTCGACCGCAGCGAGATCGCCGTCCGGGCCAGCCTGCTCGCGGCCCTGCGTGGCGACCGGCCACAGCCGGAACAGCCGCCGGGCTTCCCCGGCCGGCGGGGGATCTTCCCGCCGGAGCTGCCGGCGGTGTGGAACGTGCCGGACCAGCCCGCCCGGTTCGTCGGCCGGACGGCCGCGCTCGCCCGGCTCGACGAGGCGCTGTCCCGCTCGCCGCTGGTCACCGTGACGGGAATCGCGGGGATCGGGAAGACCAGCCTGGTCACCGAGTACGCCCGCCAGCACCGGGCGGATCTCGACGCCGTGTGGTGGGTGCCGGCGGAACGCCCCGAGCTGATCGGCGAGCGGGTGCGCGAGCTCGCCCCGGCGGTGGGCCTACCCGGCCACGCGGAACCGGCCGCCGTGATCGCGAACCTCGGCCGGGCCGACGGCCGCTGGCTGATCGTGCTCGACGACGCTGCCGACGCCGACACGCTGCCGGCCTGGCTGCGGCCCGCCGAACCCGGCCGGCTGCTGCTGACCTCCCGCAACCCCGGCTGGGACCATCTCGGCCCGGTCGTGCCGGGTCGGACCGATGGACCGGGCCGAGTCCGTCACCCTGCTCGCCGGCCGGCTACCCGCCGTCGAACGGACGGTCGCCGACCGGATCGCCGAGCGGCTCGGGGACCACCCGCTCGCCCTCGACCAGGCCGCCCACCGCATCAGCACCGGCCGCACTCCCGCCGAGACCTATCTTCAGGTGTTAATTGACCGGCCGGAGGTCCTCCTGGCGCAGGGGGAGGTGAGCGGACGGCCCGGGGCCACCGCCGCCACCCTCTGGGACGAGCCGATCCGCCGGCTCGACGCCGAGGCACCGGCCGCCGGCCACCTGCTGCGGATCGTCGCGCACGGCGACAACGAACCGATCCCAATCCGGCTGTTCACTGCCGAGCCGAACGCAATCCCCGACTCCGGACTCCGGGCTACGGGCGGCGGCCGGCGACCCGCTCGCCCTCGCCGACACCGTCGGCGCCCTGGAGCGGTACGGCCTGGCCCACCGCGACGCGGACACCGTGACGATGCACCGGCTGGTGCGGGCCGCCGTGCACACCCACACCAGCCCCGACCAGGCCGACGAGATCGTCGCGACCATGACCCGGATGCTGCGCGCGGCCCTGCCCGACGCCGTCACCGCCAACCCGGAAGCCTGGCCCGCCTGGCGGGAGCTACTCCCGCACACGCTCGCCGTGCTCGACGCCACCGACACCGACGTCGACGCCACCGACCCCACCGATGCCGACCGTCTGGAGGCCGACAGTCCGGAGGCCGCCTGGCTGGCGGAACGCTCGGCGGCCTACCTGCTCGGGCAGGGCCGGGCCGACCAGGCCCTCCCCCTCGCGGCCCGCGCCCTGGCCGCCCGCGAGCGGCTCGACGGCCCAGCGCACGTCGACACCCTGGCTTGCCGGGAGACCCTCGCACAGGTGACCCTCGCCGCCGGCCGGATCGACGACGCCGGCCGCCTAGGGTCT
>NZ_CDWRCL010000132.1:0-10811 GCF_977927575.1 Frankia sp. CcCS3 | reverse complement strand
GGTGTAGTAGCCGAAGGCGACGGGAGGCCGCCTGCCGCCTCCGGCCGGCCTGGTCGCCTGGCACGATGGCGGGAATGACCAGCACAGCCGGAATCAGCAGCGCGCCCGGACCACTGGCCGATCTCGTCCTGGACTGGTTCGCCGTCTGTGGCCGGGACCTGCCGTGGCGCCGTCCCCTGACGAGCCCCTGGGCAATCATGGTCAGCGAGGTGATGCTGCAACAAACCCCGGTCAGCCGGGTGCTGCCAGTCTGGGAGGCCTGGCTGGACCGGTGGCCGACGCCCGCCGCGCTCGCCGCCGAGCCGGCCGGGGAGGCCGTCCGGGCGTGGGGCCGGTTAGGCTACCCCAGGCGCGCGCTGCGGCTGCACCAGGCGGCGACCGTCGTCGTCGAACGGCACGACGGCGAGATCCCCCGGCACCTCGACGATCTCCTCGCGCTGCCCGGCATCGGGAGGTACACCGCGCGGGCGGTTGCCGCCTTCGCCTTCCGCCAGCGCCATCCGGTCGTCGACGTCAACGTGCGCCGGCTGTTCGCCCGGGCCGTCGAGGGAAGAGCCGACCCGCCGGCCACGGTCAGCCGCCGCGACCTGGTCGAGATCGCGGAGCTGTTGCCGCCGGACGCCGAGACGGCCGCCCGGGCCAGCGCCGCGTTCATGGAGCTCGGCGCGCTGGTCTGCGTTGCCCGGATGCCTCGCTGCGCCGCCTGCCCCCTGCTGGGACGGTGTGCGTGGGTGTCCGCGGGCAGCCCGCCGAGCGCGGGGCCCGCGCGCCGGCCCCAGGGGTACGCCGGCACCGACCGCCAGGTCCGCGGCCGGCTGCTCGCCGTCCTGCGTGACGCCAGTCCGGAGGTGGGTCAGGAGATCCTCGACCAGGTCTGGGACGATCCGGTGCAGCGGACCCGCGCCCTCGCCGGACTGATCGACGATGGCCTCGTGGTACGGGTGGCGCCGGGCGTCTACGCGCTGCCCGGCTGACGTCCCTGCGGAAGGGCTCAACCCGGATCGGCAACGGCGCGGAAGCGGTAGCCGACCCCGCGGATGCTCTCGATGACCGTCGGTTGGCCGGCCGTCTCGCCCAGCCGCCGCACGTGCACGGCAAGCGTGTTCGTCTCCGTCTGCGCCGAACCCCAGACCTCTCGCAGCAGCGTCTCGCGCGTGACGACCCGGCCCGTCTGTTCCAGGAGCAGCGCGAGCAGCCGGAACTCCCGCGGCGGGACCGGGACCACGGCCCCGTCGAGACGGACCTCGTGCGCCGCGCGGTCCAGCAGCACCCGTCCGCCGCGCAGCACCTCCGGCTCGTGCATCCGGGGCGGATACGTTCCGGCCCGTCCGGTTCCGATGAACCCCACCATCGCGAGGACCTCGGGAACCCGGTACGGCTTGCCCACGCAGGCGCTGGCCCCCGCGTCGAGTCCGGCGGCAGCTCTCGGCCGGTCATCGGGGCCGACCGCGAGGAGAATCGGCACGTCGTCGTGACCGGGCACGCTACGCACCGTCCGCACGACGGTCACCCCGTCCACCACGGGCAGCCGGGCACTGATCAGCAGCGCGGCCGGATGCCGCAGACCGATCTCCAGCAGGGCCAGCGCCCCGTCCGCCACCACACTGACCTCGACACCGTTCGCGACGAAGGCGTCGAGCATGCCGTCGTCGACGTCCTCGTCCGCGATCAACAGCGCCGGGCAGCCCCCCGGCCCGGTGCCCGTCGTCCGTCTCCGCGTCCCACCGGACGGGCCGCGGTACCGACGCCCGTCGGCTGCCGAGTCTACTGCCACGACCGCCAGGCCTGCCGGAACGGCCGGGTCCTCGCCTGTCGAGCCACGGTCTTGCCCCCCGGTTGACCGGCCCCACGCGGTACCGGGAGCATCCGCGCGTCCTGTCCGCCAATCTCCCCGTCCGTCAGCCGAACCGTCCGGAGATGTAGTCCTCGGTCCGCTTTTCCTTGGGGTTGCTGAAGATCTGCGAGGTCTTGTCGTACTCGACGAGGCGGCCGGGGTCGCCGGTCTTCTCCAGCGAAAAGAAGGCGGTCGAGTCGCTGACCCGCGACGCCTGCTGCATGTTGTGGGTGACGATGACGATGGTGAAGCTCGACTTCAACTTCGCGATCAGATCCTCGATCGCAAGAGTGGAGATCGGGTCGAGCGCGGAGCACGGCTCGTCCATCAGCAGGACCTGCGGCTCCACCGCGATCGCCCGGGCGATGCAGAGCCGCTGCTGCTGCCCACCGGACAGACCCGCGCCCGGCCGGCCCAGCCGGTCCTTGACCTCCTCCCAGAGGTTCGCGCCCCGCAGTGACTCCTCGGCCCGCTCGTCGAGGAGCGCCTTCTTGCGGATCCCGTTCAGCTTGAGCCCGGCGATGACGTTCTCGTAGACGGACATGGTCGGGAACGGGTTCGGTCGCTGGAAGACCATCCCGACGGTGCGGCGGACGGCCACCGGGTCCGTCCCGGGCCCGTACAGATCCTCACCGTCGAGGAGCACCTGCCCCTCGACCCGGGCCCCCGGAAGCACCTCGTGCATCCGGTTGAGCGTGCGCAGCACCGTCGACTTCCCGCATCCGGACGGCCCGATGAATGCGGTGACGTTCTTCGGCTCGATGGTCAGGTTCACGTCGGCTACGGCTTTGAACTTCCCGTAGTACGCCGTCAGCCCGGAAACGTCGATGCGGGTGGCCATGGGCTACCTCGACTCACGATCTGCCTGGATGCTGTTTCAGAGGGTCGGATCAGATGGGATGGGACTAAATGGGATGAGATAGGGCATGATCTGTGCCGCGCTGTCATCCCGGGTCAGGGTCATCACAGCCGCGAGCGTCTGGCGACCAGACGAGCGATGAAGTTGAGCAGCATGATGATGATGATGAGTACCAGGGCGGCGGCCCAGGCCCGGTCCACCGCCGACTGCTGCGGCTGGCCGGCCTGCGAGTAGATGTACAGCGGCAGTGCGGACTGCTCCCCGGAGAACGGGTTGGCGTTGATGAGGTTCGTACCGAAGACGGTCAGCAGCAGCGGCGCGGTCTCGCCGGCAACGCGGGCGACCGCGAGCATGACGCCGGTCACGATCCCGGGCAACGCGGTGGGGACGACCACCTTGAGGATGGTCCGCCAACGCGCCACCCCGAGGGCGTAGCTGGCCTCCCGCAGCTCGTCCGGAACGAGCTTCAGCATTTCCTCGGCGGAGCGCACCACGATCGGAATCATGAGCACCGTGAGGGCCAGGGCACCCGCGAATCCGGAGAAGCCCTGGTGGAAGGCGAGGATCCAGAACGCCAGGATGAACAGACCCGCGATGATCGAGGGAAGACCGGTGAGCACGTCGACGAAGAAGCTGATTACCCGGCTGACCCGGCCGCGGCCATATTCCACCAGGTAGATGGCCACCAGCAGACCGAACGGCACGGCCAGCAGGCTCGCCAACCCGACCTGCTCCACCGTGCCGATGATCGCGTGGTAGATGCCACCACCGACGTCACGGGCGCCGATGCCGTTCATCGAGTGAGTGAAGAACTCGGGGCGCAGCCGCCTCGCACCTTTCTCGATCACATTCACGAGCACCGCGAGCAGGGGGATGACCGCGAGCAGGAAGGCGGCGTAGACCAGGTTCGTCGCGAACCGGTCCCGGGCCCGGCGGCCGCCCTCGACCAGCGTCGAGGCCACGGTCATCGCGAGGATGAAGAAGACGGCAACCAGCAGGGGGAACTGGATCCTGCTGGAGATCGAGGTCACCAGGTAGATCAGGGCCGTCAGGACGACGGCACCGGCGACGGCAGCGAGCGGTACCCAGCGGGGCAGGACCCGGCCCCGCAGCTGCAGTCGGTCCTCACCGCCCTCGACGGCGGGGCCGGGAACGGTCGCGGTGTTCATGCGGCACTCCCCGAGAACTCACGCCGCCGCGCGATGATGGCGCGAGCGATGATGTTGACCAGCATGGTGACGATGAAGAGCACGAGACCGGACGCGATAAGCGCACCGCGGCCGATGTCGTTGGCCTCGCCCCATCCGTTCGCCACGTTCGCGGCGATGGTGTTACCGGCCGGCGCGAGGATCTGCCAGGAGATGTTGAACGACGCCGGCAGGACCAGGGCGACCGCGATGGTCTCGCCCATCGCCCGCCCGAGGCCCAGCATCGAGGCACTGATGACGCCCGGCTTGCCGTAGGGCAGGACGGCGGTTCTGATCATCTCCCAGCGGGTCGCGCCCAGCGCCATCGCCGCCTCCCGATGCGCAATAGGCACCTGCAGGAACACCTCGCGGGACAACGCGGCGACGATCGGCAGAATCATGATCGCGAGGACGACATTCGCAACGAAGATCGACCGGCCGACCCCGCGATCGGTCTCGAACAGCGGGATCCACCCGAAGTAGTCGGTCAGCCAGCTCTGGATGCCCTTCATGTGCGGCGCGAGCACGAGCAGTCCCCACAGGCCGTAGACGACGCTCGGCACGGCCGCCAGCAGATCGACGATGTAGCCGAGGGCGGAGGCCATCCGGCGAGGTGCGTACACCGTAATGAACAGGGCGATGCCCACCGCGACCGGAACAGCGATGATCATTGCGATGGCAGCAGTGATCATCGTGCCGAACAGCAGTGCGGCGATACCGAAAACCGGCGGCGTGGCGTTGGGGAACCACTCCTCCGTGGTGAAGAAGTTCCCGGTATTGGCGTCGAGGGCATTGGTGGCGCGCAGTACCAGGAAGGCCGCGATCGCGGCGATCAGTACCAGCAGCCCGACCCCGGCCGTGCGGGTGGCATTCTTGAAGATCAGGTCAGCGACGCCGACCTTGGCCTTGCCTGTCGAGGTGTCCGCCAGCCCGCCGGCCGGCCGATCACCTCCCGATGGGGCGGCCGTCGCCGAAGCGGCCCCCCGAGACTCGGCGTCCGCCGAGCTGTCCGGCTCCGTCGTCATGGTCCCTCTTCCCCTGGTGCTCCGAACTCGACTTCCGCTCGTGAATGCCCTGGCCGTCACCGTCTTGGCTGGTCTGGCGCTGTTGGTCTGTTCTAGTGCGCTGTTCTGGTCTGCCGTTCTGGCCCGGATGCTCTCGCCGTCGTCAACGAACAACGGACCCGCGGTGGGGCTGTTCACCCCACCGCGGGCACCGGATAGTCCGATCGGAGCTGCGTCAGATCGACGTCAGGACAGCTTGTCGACCACCGTGCGGACCCGGGTCGCTACCGAGTCCGGCAGCGGCGCGTAACCAAGGTCGGCGATCGAGGACTGGCCCGCGTCCGACGCGGTGTAGGTCAGGAAGGACTTGACCAGCTTGGCCTGGTCGGCCGGGAGACCAGCGGTGCAGGCGATCTCGTAGGTGACCAGGTAGATCGGGTACGCCCCCTTGGTCGCCGCGGCGTAGTCGAAGGTGAGCTTCAGGTCGTCACCGCTGGCGATCTTCGCGGTGCTCAGGCCGAGGGAGGCACCATCCGTGCTCGCCTTGACGTACTCGCCGGCACCGTTCTTGACCGCGACCGTGGACAGCCCGGCGTTCTCCGCATAGGAGAGCTCCACATAACCGATCGAGTTCTCGGTGGACTTCACGGTCGCAGTCACCCCCTCGCTGCCCTTGGCACCCTGGCCGCCCGGGGCCTTCCAGTCCGAGCCGGAGTCGAAGGTCCAGGCGGCGCCGGCCGCGCCCTTCAGGAACTTGGTGAAGTTGTCGGTGGTACCGGAACCGTCGGACCGGTGCACCGAGGCGATCGGCGCGTCAGGCAGAGTAACCCCACTGTTCTCCGCCGTGATCGCCGGGTCGTTCCACTTGGTGATGGCACCGGAGAAGATCTTCGCTATCGTCGGGGCGGACAGCTGGAGCTTGTCGACACCCGAAAGGTGGTACACAAGCGCGACCGGGCCGACCACCATCGGCAGGTCGACAGCCGTACCGGGGGTACAGCGATTGTCCGCGTCGGCCTTCTGCTGGTCCTTCAGCGCCGAGTCGGAACCGGCGAAGGAAATCTGCTTGGCGATGAACTGCTGCCGACCGGTCGAGGACCCCGTCGACTGGTAGTTGATCGTTGCGCCGTCGCAGGCGTTCTGGTACGCCTTGACCCATTCGTCCATCGCGTTCTTCTGCGCGGAGGAACCCGATCCGGTGATGGAACCCTTCTCGCAGGCGATCGCGCTCGCCCCGTTCGACGGCTTCGCCCCGGTGTCGCCGGAGTCACTGTTGTCGTCGGTGCCACACGCCGCCACAGTGAGCAGTGCCACCATTGCAGCCCCGACGGCGGCCTGACGCTTGCCTCGGTTCACGAGCAGCCCTTCGTTCTTGCGCGCTACGGCGCCGAATCGTCCGCCCCCTGGACTGGGGCGCCGACAAGAATCGAAGCCATCTCGAATGAACGCAAGGTGAACGTCCGCGAACGCGGACCTATCACCAGCCGGAACACATCCATGTCACTAGATTCGTGGTTGATTAGCCAGCCCGCGGCCAATCCGATCACAACCGTGCGTGTCGAATAATCGACAAATAGTCACTCTCACTCGTCACCCCAAACATCACGCCACACCCGGAGCGCCGTGGACGAGTGACTCTCGGCCACGGACAGGAGCGTGACGAGAACGGACGGAAGTGGACGAGAACGGACGGAAGCCTGGAGAGAACGGACAGGAACAGGCGAGAGCTTGACAGGAAGATCGCCGAGCCGCCGGAACTGGATCATTCACGGTCATCGAGCGGCACCATCGCTGCCAACCTTCCGACGCGGCAAGCACCGAAAGTTCACCGACGCGTGTCATGTCCGACCCGGGGCGCCGCGCCCTGCGACGCAGTGGGACGGAGCCGGCGAAGCGGCCAACCCGCGCGCCGCGCTACGCAGCTGATCGGGATCTTCGTCCTCTGTTACCAGACGTCCGCTCTGAGCACAGATCGCCGGTAGCCAACCCCGCGTTCTCGTGCTTTGCTGTAAAGCAACATCGATGTGGCTGACAGCATCAACGGCGTATCCGAATCAACGGCGTATCCGAAGAGCAGCACGACCCGTCCGTTCCATCCGACCAGCGCATCCGCCTGCGCCGGCCCGCCCACCGGGAGCCGTCCCGCCCGGCGATGAAGCGCGCCACGACCAGCCACCGCCGCGTGGCGGGACGACGATGTCCCGTCACGCGGCGGATCGGCGGGGTCCGGCAAGCGGCAGACCGCATGGCGCAGAGCCCGCGGGTACCGCCGCGCCCGGTCGGCCGGACGACCCGGGGCCGGCGCTGCGCACCCCCGTGCCGGCGGCACCAACCAGACGCGGCACGACACGCGACACGACAACGGAGGACGACCAGAACATGAACACCGTCGACAGCGACGATCTCCTGCCGGAACCCCGTCCGGTCATCGGGGGACGGCCACGGTCACTGGCCGAGGTGGTCACCGTCAACGACGGCTTACTCGTCCAACACGAGCTGCTCCTCGCCCCGGGAGCCACCGCCGCCGACCTGACCACCGCGATGATCCTCGTCCCCCCCACGGCCGCGCTGGTCAGCCATCACGGCGACGTGGACGTCTCACTGGTATTCCAGGAGGTTTCGCGGGATTCTCGGCGCGGGGTCGACGGGCAGCCGGTCGGACGCGGCGGCGATCCGGGCCGGACCTGAACCGTCCCCTCAGCGACCGTCCACTCTGGCGACGGGCCGTCAGCCGAGACGACCGCGACCGGCGCGAGGCGCCTTCCGAGCGGCATCCGGGGGCGCCCGCCGGGGCGGGGACACAACAGGTGCCGGTCCCCGGGGCCACGAGCCGTGGTCGAGGCAATATCGTGGCGGGGTGGCTGTACTCACCTCCCGCTCGACCGACTTTCCGCGCTGGTATCAGGACGTGCTCGCCAAGGCCGAGCTGGCCGACAACGGCCCCGTCCGCGGGACGATGGTCATCCGACCGTACGGCTACGCGATCTGGGAACGCATGCAGGCCGAGGTGGACTCCCGGATCAAGGCCGCCGGGGCCGTCAATGCCTACTTCCCCCTGTTCATCCCCGAGAGCTACCTGCGCCGGGAGGCCGAGCACGTCGAGGGCTTCAGCCCGGAGCTGGCGGTGGTCACCATCGGTGGCGGCAAGGAGCTGGAGGAGCCCGTAGTCGTCCGGCCCACCAGCGAGACCGTGATCGGCGAATACCTGGCCAAGTGGACCCAGAGCTACCGTGACCTGCCGCTGCTGCTCAACCAGTGGGCGAACGTGGTCCGGTGGGAGCTGCGTCCCCGGCTGTTCCTGCGCAGCAGCGAGTTCCTCTGGCAGGAGGGCCACACCGCGCACGCCGACGAGGCCGATGCCGCGGCCTACGCCCGTCGGATCGCGCTCGAGGTCTACCGCGACTTCATGACGCAGGTGCTGGCGGTCCCGGTGTTCGTCGGAGTGAAGACGCGCCGGGAACGGTTCGCCGGCGCGACCAACACGATGACCTGCGAGGGCATGATGGGCGACGGCAAGGCCCTGCAGATGGCGACCAGTCACGAGCTCGGCCAGAACTTCGCCCGCGCCTTCACCATCGACTTCCTCGGCGCCGACGGAGCCCGGCACCTGGCGTGGACGACGTCGTGGGGCTGCTCGACCCGGATGGTCGGCGGGCTGATCATGGCGCATGGCGACGACAACGGCCTGCGTGTCCCGCCCCGGTTGGCGCCGACGCAGGTCGTGGTCCTGCCGGTGCGCGACGACGAGACCGTCGTCACGAAGGCCCGCCAGATCGCCGCCGCGCTGACCGACGCCGGTCTTCGGGTGCAGGTCGACGCCCGTCCCGGGCTGTCCTTCGGCCGGCGGGTCACCGACGCGGAGATCAAGGGCATCCCGGTACGGGTCGAGGTGGGTCCGCGGGACCTGGCCGCGGGCAACGTCACCCTGGTGCGCCGGGACACCTCCGAGAAAGTGCCGGTGCCGCTGGCCGAGGCCGCCGCGCGGGTGCCGGTGCTGCTGGACGAGGTGCAGGCCGACCTGTACGCCGAGGCGCTGGCCCTACGCGAGAGCCGGACGACGGACGTCGCCACCGTTGCCGAGGCCGCCCGGGCCGCCCAGGCCGGCTTCGCCCGGATCCCCTGGCGCCTTGTCGGCGAGGAGGGCGAGGCCGAGCTCGCCGAGGAATCGCTCACCGTGCGGTGCCTCCAGACACCGGACGGCGGGATCCCCGAGGCCGGCAGCGACGCCGACGACCTCGTCTGCCTGATCGCCCGCTCCTACTGACGTCCAAGATCCCTGGCGTGGTGGCCGTCCGGAACAGAGACGATCAGCCGCGCAGGCGGACGGGGACCTGTCGGCGGCGACCGTGGAAACCTAGGTCAGTCGTATCTTCACGAACGTATCTTCACGAAGCTTGAATTATGGGACCGGGTTAGGAGTCGTCGTCTTCGTCCACGAAACGGGCGTAATGCGTCCCGCGGTGAGTCCGCCGCCGTGCAGACAAACCGCGCCCGTCCTTCGAGAAGCGGATTCGATCTCCCTCGACCTTCCCCTCGGGGGCAGATCGGGACCAACGTCGAGATCGATTGTGTGGCCGGCGCCTCGGGATCAGGCCGTCGATTTTGGGATCAGGCCATCGATTCGGCGGGGCTGGCCAGCACCTCGTTCCCGAACTCTTCGGACTTCTCCGGCGACGAGGAGATGACCGTCCCCCGGTGCTCACCACGGCAGATCGCCGTCATCGCGCCCCGCTGCTCGATATCGAAGATATGCAGCGGCATATCGAAGTCACGGGCCAAGATGAAGGCCGACTGATCCATCACCCGGAGCCCGCGGCTGATCACCTCGTCATAACTGAGGTGCGAGAAGAGCCTGGCCCCTGGATTGATCTTCGGATCGCTGTCGTAGACGCCGTCCACGCCGTCCTTGGCGGCCAGCACCGCGTCGGCATTGAGCTCCAGCGCCCGCTGCACCGCCGGGTAGTCGGTAGTGAGGAAGGGCTGGCCGTTGCCGCAGGCGAGGATGACCGTCGCCCCCTTCTCCAGCAGGTGCACCGCTCGCAGCCGGATGTAGGGCTCGGCCACCGCCGGAACGGGAACCGCCGTCATCACCCGCAGGTTGTCCTCACCCAGCGCGGTGAGCTTCCCCCGGAGCAACAGACTGTTGATGACCGTACTCAACATGCCGATATTGTCGGCTTCGACCCGGTCAATACCCCACCGGCCCGACTGGTTACCACGGAAGAGGTTCCCACCGCCGACGACGATCGCCACCTCCACGCCGGACTGGCGGACGGCGATGATTTCTCGGGCGAGGTGCTCCAGCGCGTTGGAATCGAAGCCGAATTCGGCGGAACCGGCGATCGCGCGACCGCTCAGTTTGACGACCACTCGGCGGTATCTCGTCACTGTCTCCCGCTTCCCCTTTTCCATGGTGCGATCTTAACGTAGGCGGGCCAATGATCGATCATGAGCCTATGACCCCTCCGGTACACGGTAGAGCACCCGGCTCCCGGGCACGTCGCACGACGGGCGCGTCCGGGAGATCCGCCGACGGCGGACCGTACCCGCAGCACCTTTCGCCGGCGGCCCACCGACGACCGCCGTCGTGATCAACCGCCATTAGGCTCCGGGGGCGGCCGGAGGTCGGGCCCGGCAGTGCGTGGACGCCGGCGGTGGGGACGAGACGGCGGCGATGGATCAGTATCCCGCGCCCGGCCGGCACCACCAAGATCACCCAAGGACTACGTCACCACTCCCGCCGACCCGAACAACCGCTCCACGCGATCACGAATCTGGATTACCGACAGACGACTTCGCCGGAGCCCGGCAGGAGAATACTGGATATGCTCGAAGCGAGGCCACCGACGGTGAGCGGCGCGACGGATCCGATACCGCAGAGGAGAACTGTTGCGATGTTCTTACCCGGAAGGCCGTCGTTATTGGCT
>NZ_CDWRCL010000131.1:0-10833 GCF_977927575.1 Frankia sp. CcCS3 | reverse complement strand
GGCCCTAGGCCGCGGTGCAGGGCTGCGTCCAGGTGGGCGACCGCCGCCTCACGCGACTGGGCGGCCAGCACGAGATCCGCCAGCGTCCGCTCCGGCGAGGTGAGTGGGATCCCACCCAGCTCGACGCGCTGGTCGGCGTCGAGATCGCTGAAGTGCAGCCGGATCCCGCGCGGCTGGGCCCGGGTCTGCCGAGCCGGAAGAAAGAGGTGCACGGGTTCGGTGGAGCTTTCCGGAACCGCGAGCGGAAAACCGTGGAGCCGGGCGGCGGTGATCCCGCAGACGACGGCTCGGGGACGCCCGATGAGCGCGGCCCGCACCCGTGCCGAAAACGGCGAGGAGAAGACCGGGAGAATCGGCATGGTATTTTCATCGCCGACGATCGGCGCCGCGTGCCCGGGGCCCGCGGTGATGGCACCATGGCGCTTTCTTCGTCGGCGCGCGACGTCGTTCCGGACAAGTCCTGCGGATTCCTTCTCCCGGATTTCAGACTCCCGGATTGTCGACGGAGCCAGGGAGCTCCGTCGGGCCGAGGGGTACGACGAAGACACCGCGCACCGGATGGCTCCACTGGCCGGAGTGGACGAGCTGGCGCAGCTGGCCGCGGGTCAGCCCAGCGGCCATCGCCTGCCGGTAGGTGATCGCACCCCCCTGGCGACCGGCGAGGCGGACCGCGGGGTCGAAACCGGGATAGCGCACGGGACGGGTCGGCGGGGGCGAGGCCGAAGCGGAAAACGTCATGGACCGAGAATCCATCAGGTAGCCCCGGTAATCCAGCGCCACAGGCCACCTGTGGATAACTCCTCGCAGGAGGACGGCGAACGTAGGGCCCACCGATAACCCAGCCGGCTGTCACCGGAGCCATTTCCTCAAGCTAGCTTCGGGAGCGTAGCCGCTACCTAGCCGAGTTGCTTGCGAGAATGTACGATAACGACGGCGCGCATCGTCCGCTAACGCAAGACAATCGACGGACAGCAGGTTGGACGGACAGCAGGTTACTCAGCCACGGATCAACAGCACGATCGCCACGGTCGCACCGAGCATGATGACCGCGCCACGTAGAACGTTCGGTCGTAGCCGGCGAGCCACCCGGGCACCGATCGTCCCGCCGAACAGGGAAGCGAGCACGAGGATGCCGGCGAACTCCCACGAGACCTTCGCGGTGACCAGGAAGACCGCCACTCCCACAGCGTTGACCCCGAACGCGAGCAGCGTCTTCAGCGCGTTGGTGCGCTGCAGGTCGTCGGCGAGCAGAATGCCCAGCACCCCGAGGAGCAGCACCCCGAGCCCCGCGCCGAAATACGATCCGTAGACTCCCGCGACAAAGATCCCAAGCCGGGTCGGCCAGGTCACCCGGGCCGTGGCGTCGACCACGGCCGTGCTGGCTCTCCGGCGTGCCACCACGGCCGCGAGCCGGGACTGAGCCGCCAGGAGCAGACAGGAGACCAGCACCAGGTACGGAACCAGCACCCGGAAGCTGTCGGAGGGCGTGGCCAGCAGCACGACGGCGCCGACCAGACCGCCGAGCAGAGCCGGCGGTCCCAGAGCACGCAGCCGGACGGCCTGCCCGGCAAGCTCGCGGCGGTAGCCCAGCGCCCCACCGGCGTACCCGGTGACCAGCCCCACCGATGAGGTGATGTTGGCGGTCAGCGCCGGCAGACCGGCGGCGAGCAGCGCCGGGAAGGCGATCAGGGTCCCGCCGCCCGCGATCGTGTTCACCGCGCCCGCGAGCAGACCCGCCCCGCCCGCGAGCAGGGCATCGGCTGGTCCCACGTGTCCTCTACGCCGATGGAAGGAAGAGTGACGGGTTCAGGGTGACGGGGTGACGGGGTGACGGGCTCGGCGCAGTGCGGCCGGTCCGGCTCAGAGGTCGAACTCCTCCGGGTTGATGCCGACCGCGAAGCACGCCTCCCGCACGACGGCCTGCTCCGTCTTGTCGAAGGTGCCATCGGCCCCGCCGATGACGATCCCGATCTGGATGACCGCCCTGGCCTCCGCCGGCTTCTTCTTCGTCTTCGCGATCTCCTGGAGAACGGAGACCTTGCCGAACTCGAAATCGGCCTGCAGCTTGCCGACATAGTCGTTGAAGCGACGCTGGAGATCATCCGCGGGAAAGTTGCTAAGCACGTCGTTGGAGATGATCAGCGCGGCGACCCGCTGCCGCTCGGCCGGGTCGATGGTCCCGTCCGCCGCAGCGGCCAACGCGCACATCGCCATGCTCGCATCGCGGAAGGCACCGCTCTTCAGGTCGTTTTTCTTGGCGTTCAGCTGGCCCTGCATCGTCTGAGCGGACTGACGCAGCTGGTTCCAGATCGGCACCTGGGCTCCCTCGCACGGTGACGTATCACTAGATAATTCCTCGCAGGTCAACGCATGACCGCCCGGATATGCTCCCACCGGCTGGCCGAGGGTCAGGAACCGGCACCGCCGGGACCACGGCCGGCGCCGCGAACGCGGTTGAGCCGGTCCACCGCCGTCTGCGCGTCACCGATCGTGGCGAAGTCGACCGCGACGAACGTCGGGATCCGCCCGCGCTCCTGGCGACAACGCTGTGCCCGGGTGAACACGGTCTCGGCGGCGTTCGCGCCGAGGGCGGCACGGCGGCTGGGCGCGGCGGCGGTGAGCCAGTGGTTCATCAGCAGCAGCGAGGCACCGTCCACGCCCCGGTTGCGGGCGCAGGTCCGCAGATCCTCGGGTTTCTTCGCATCGAACGGGGTATCCTCGGCATACCGGTAGAAGCTGCGCAGGAACGTGCCCGGCAGGTCCTGCCGCTCGGTGAAGATCACCAGGCGTCGGCCCGAGCCGACCATCTCGCGCAGGGTCGGCCATCGGCCGTGCGGATCCTCCGGCGGCGTCGTCACCATCCCCGCGAGGCCCGCGGCCGCCACGCCGCCGGCGATCTCGCTCGCCGGCACCTCATTATCCTGGATGATCAGCGTCACGACCTCGGTGGGATTGCGGTTCATCCAGTCCCGGACCCGGGTCAGCTCCGCCACGAAGTCGAGGGAGCCGAGCTGGCACAGGTCATGGCACAGCCAGGTGCCGAGGCGTTCCGATCGGGCGCCTCGCGTCAGCGGAGCGAGCGCGTCGCGGGTCGCGGGCGGCAGGGTCTGCAGGTAGGCGTCGACCTGGGTCGGCGATGTCCAGTGGTGCACGTCGAGCAGCAGGGCGCGCACCCCCAGGTCGAGCTGGTGCGCGATCGCCGGGTCCTGGGCGGGCCCGAGAAACCGGTCCTCACTGGTGGCCATCGCGTTGTGGGTGGCCAGGTAGCTCACCTGATCATAGCGCCGGTCGCACAGCGCCTGCTGGCTGTTGCAGAGCTTGCGGGCCTCGGCTGCGGCGCCCGGGAAGGCCGTCCAGGTCACAGTGATCATCAGAGGCGACGCGAGGGCGAACGCCGTGGCGACCCGGCGCCGCCGGCCGGTCCGGTTCCACCGAGCGGACACCGCGACGAGCAGCGACAATCCGTAGCCGACCAGGCCGGCCACCAGCGTCCAGACCACGATCCGCAGAAAGCCGCTCTCGAGCGTGCCGTAGGCGCGCGAGGAGAAGTCGACCAGCACTGCGCCAGCTCCCGGCGGCAGGGGCGACGACGGCCCGTCCAGCGAGGTCAGCGGATTCGGCAGCGCGATGCGCAGGACGACGCCGAGCAGCCCGGCACCGACGCCGGCGAGGACCACCGCACCGGTCGCGGCCCGGACCCGGGACACCCCCCGCCGCCCGGCCAGCACGACGATGCCGGCCAGGGCCGCCGTCATGATCAGGGCGAGCAGGAGGGAGACCCACACCAGGGTCGCGGCGACGTCGTGCAGCCGGCCGATCGCGACGATCATCGGCCGGTCATGCAGATCCGACAGGCGGACCCCGAGATCGAGGGTGGATCCGTGGAGATACGCCTGGAGCCGGCCAATGGCCGTCTCGTCGCCCTGGAAGACCTCCGGACCGACCAGCGCCAGTGCTCCGGCGATGTTGCCCGACCTCAGCAGGGCGCGCAGCGGAGCCTCGATGCGCGCACGGGTGTCGGCGTCCACCCGACCCAGCACCACGGGCAGGACGCGGTCGGTGTCCTGCGGGGAGAGCTCGATCGTGGGTAGGGACTTCGGCGGACGCCCGGCAGCGATGTCGTCGAGCGCGGTGACGACACCGTGGGTGAACTCCTGCACGGTGGTGACCTGGTAGCTGGTGCCGGCGCCCAGTTCACCGGCGACGTACCGGTTGGCCAGGCCCGAGATGTTGTCGAAGATCGGCCGGAGGTCGACGGCGAGTTCGACGTCGTCCGTGTCGGCCCGCAGGTAGTCGACGATCCGGTTGATCTGCTCGTCGGTCATCGCCTGGATCGTCGACGGGGGCAGCACCGTGCGCAGGTTCGCGGTGACGAGGGAGCTGTCGATCGGGAGGCCGGCCAGCAACGTGTCGACCGCGGGATCGGGCAGTACCTGGGTGTAGACGCGGTCGTAGGCGTCGGCCCGGTTCAGCGACTGCGAGTAGAAGGCCGGGTTCAGCACGGTCCGCCACGCGGTGATGACGACGACCAGCGGCAGCCAGCAGAGCACGACGAGGGAGACGAGGGAGACGTGCGCGAGGCGCCCCCGCTCCCCTCCTCGGCGACCCACGGCCTACCGGCAGACAGGCAGACCCGGCTGGGCCCGCAGAGCTGGATGGGCGACGTCCGCCAGCGTCTCCTCGATGCGGGCCGCGACCTCATTCGGGCTGCCGGAACCGTCCACCGTGCGCAGCAGGCCACCCCGCCGGTAGTAGCGGCGCAGCGGTGCGGTCTCCTCCGCGAAGACCTTCAACCGGCGACGGGCGGTGTCCTCCGCGTCGTCGACCCGGTCCTCGGTGCGGGACCGGCGCCGGATGCGGTCGAGCACCTCGTCGACGTCGACGTCCAGGTCGATGACCGCGTCGAGCGGGCCGCAGGTCGCCACGAGCATCCGGTCCAACGCCTCGGCCTGGGGGTAGGTCCGGGGGAACCCGTCGAACAGGAACCCCACCGCACAGTCGACGCCACTCTCGAGCCGGTCGGCGACGATGTCGAGCACGATCTCGTCGGGGACCAGCTCGCCCGCGCGGACGTAGCGCTCCGCGCGACGGCCCAGCGGCGTACCCGCGGCGATCTGCCGGTCGAACAGCCGGCCGGTCGAGATCGAGGGGATGCCGTGCCGGGCGCTGATGCGAGCGCCCTGGGTTCCCTTGCCGGAGCCAGGTGGACCGAGCAGCACGAGCCTCATGGCACTGAACGGTACCGCCGCAGGTCACCAGGCTGGTCGGCGAGTCCGGTCAATCGCCGCAGATCCGGCATGGAGCAAGACAGATCACATGAATCTTCGGCCAAAAAGTGCTCCGGTGTCCCGGCTGCACGCCGGGGCTGGCCGGCTCCCGGTCAGCGACGCGTCGGCGTGATGGGCTCGGGCAGGTCCGTCCTGCCCATCAGCCAGCGGTCGGTGGCGGCGGCGGCGGCACGTCCCTCGGCAATCGCCCAGACGATCAGTGACTGCCCGCGTCCCATGTCCCCGGCGACGAACACGCCGGGGACCGAGGAGGCCCACCCGGCGTCGCGCGCCACGTTGCCGCGCGCGTCCAGCTCCACCCGGAGATCGGTCAGCAGGCCGGGCCGTTCCGGGCCGGTGAACCCCATGGCGAGCAGCACCAGCTGGCAGGGCACCTCGGTGTCGGTACCCTCGACCTTCTCGAACTTCCCGCCGACGAGGCGCACCTCGTGCAGGCGCAGCGCCCGCACGTTGCCATCCTCGTCACCGAGGAATCGCTCGGTGGAGACGGCGAAGACCCGCTCGCCGCCCTCCTCGTGCGCGCTGGAGACCCGGTAGATGATCGGGTATGACGGCCACGGGTTGGCCGGGGCCCGCAGCTCCGGCGGCCGGGGCATGATCTCGAGCTGGTGCACGGAGAGCGCGCCCTGGCGGTGGGAGGTGCCCAGGCAGTCCGCGCCCGTGTCACCGCCGCCGATGATGACCACGTTCTTACCCTTGGCGGAGATGGGCGACTCGGGCAGATCCCCCTGCGCGACCCGGTTCGCGGGCACGAGGAACTCCATCGCGAGATGGATGCCACCCAGCTCCCGGCCGGGAACAGGCAGGTCCCGGCCGATCGTCGATCCCCCGGCGAGGACCGTCGCATCGTAGGAGGAACGCAGCTCGTCCACGGAGATGTCGAGGCCGACGTTGCAGGACGTGATGAACGACGTGCCCTCGGCCGCCATCTGCGCGAGCCGGCGGTCCAGGACCCGCTTCTCCATCTTGAACTCGGGGATGCCGTAGCGGAGCAGGCCGCCGATCCGGTCGGCCCGTTCGTAGACCACGACCTCGTGGCCGGCCCGGGTGAGCTGCTGGGCGGCGGCGAGACCGGCCGGGCCGGAGCCCACGACCGCCACCCGCTTGCCGGTACGCAGCGACGGCGGGACCGGGACCACGGTGTCGTCGGCCCAGGCGCGGTCGATGATGCTGACCTCGACCTGCTTGATGGTCACCGGATCGTCGCCGATGCCGAGCACGCAGGCCGCCTCGCACGGCGCCGGGCACAGCCGCCCGGTGAACTCGGGGAAGTTGTTCGTCGCATGCAGCCGCTCGATGGCGTCCACCCAGTCGCCGCGCCGGGTCAGGTCGTTCCATTCCGGAATGATGTTCCCGAGCGGACAGCCCTCGTGGCAGAACGGGATGCCGCAGTCCATGCAGCGGCTGGCCTGCGTGCGCAGATGCTCCTCGGGGAACGACTCGTACACCTCGCGCCAGTCAGTGATCCTGACGTCCACGGGACGGCGCTTCGGCAGCTCCCTGCGGTGCTTGAGGAAGCCGGTCGGGTCAGCCATGCCGCTCCTGTCGGGTCCGCGCGATCGCGATGATGGTCGGGTCGTGCTTGGCGGCCCAGTCAGCCACGAGCCGCCGCCATGATGACCTCGTCGGCGACGAGCCCCTGCTCCTGCGCCTGCCGGATGGCGGTCAGCACCCGCTTGTAGTCCCGTGGCATCACCTTACGGAACGACCCGCGCACGGTGTCCCAGTCGGCGTACAGCCGGGCAGCCACCGTCGAACCGGTCTCCCGGCGGTGCCGGACGAGCAGGTCCCGCACGATCGTCTCGTCGGCGTCGCCCAGCGCCTCGACGTCCACCATCTCGGTGTTGATCCGCGCCTCGACCGGGTCGTACAGGTAGGCCACGCCGCCGCTCATGCCCGCGGCGAAGTTGCGCCCGATGGCCCCGAGTACCAGCACGGTGCCGCCGGTCATGTACTCGCAGCCGTGGTCGCCGACCCCCTCGACCACCGCGGTCGCCCCGGAGTTGCGCACGCAGAACCGCTCGCCGACGATCCCGCGGAAGAACGCCTCGCCGCCCGTCGCTCCGTAGAGCAGGACGTTACCGGCGACGATGTTCTCCTCGGCCCGCAGCGGGGACTCCTTCGGCGGGAAGACGAAGATCTTGCCGCCGGACAGGCCCTTGCCGGCGTAGTCATTCGCGTCGCCCTCGAGGGTCAGCGTCATGCCGCGGGGCGCGAAGGCGCCGAAGCTCTGCCCCGCGGAGCCGGTGAACCGCAGCTGGATCGTGTCGTCGGGCAGCCCCGCCGCGCCGAATCGCTTCGTCACCTCGTAGCCGAGCATGGTGCCCACGGTTCGGTTGACGTTGCGGATCGGCATCTCCAGCCAGACCGGCCGGCCGTCGTCGAGCGCCCCCTCGCACAGCTGGATCAGCGAGTTGTCCAGCGCCTTGTCCAACCCGTGGTCCTGGCTGGACGTGCAGTTCAGCGAGCCGCCGAAGGGCCGCTCCGGGGTGTGCAGCAACGGGGTGATGTCGAGGCCGGAGGCCTTCCAGTGGTCGACGGCGGCGCGGGCGTCGAGCAGGTCGACCCGGCCGACCGCCTCCTGCAGGCTGCGGAAGCCCAGCGCGGCGAGGTAGGTGCGCACCTCCTCGGCGATGAAGGTGAAGAAGGCCTCGACGAACTCGGGCCTGCCGGTGAACCGCCTGCGCAGTTCCGGGTTCTGGGTCGCCACACCGACCGGACAGGTGTCGAGATGGCAGACGCGCATCATCACGCAGCCGGCAACCACCAGCGGGGCGGTGGCGAAACCGAACTCCTCGGCCCCCAGCAGCGCCCCGACGATGACGTCGCGGCCGGTCTTCAGCTGCCCGTCGACCTGCACGACGATGCGGTCGCGCAGGCCGTTGAGCAGCAGCGTCTGCTGGGTCTCGGCCAGCCCCAGCTCCCACGGGGCACCCGCGTGCTTCAGCGAGGTCAGCGGCGAGGCGCCCGTCCCGCCGTCGTGCCCGGAGATCAGCACCACGTCGGCGTGCGCCTTGGAGACCCCGGCGGCGACCGTGCCGACGCCGACCTCGGCGACCAGCTTGACGTGCACCCGGGCCTTGGGGTTGGCGTTCTTCAGGTCGTGGATGAGCTGGGCGAGGTCCTCGATCGAGTAGATGTCATGGTGCGGCGGCGGGGAGATGAGCCCGACACCGGGCGTCGAGTGCCGCGTCTTCGCGATCCACGGGTAGACCTTGTGGCCAGGAAGCTGCCCCCCCTCGCCGGGCTTCGCCCCCTGGGCCATCTTGATCTGGATGTCGTCGGCGTTGGCGAGGTACTCGCTGGTCACCCCGAACCGGCCGCTGGCGACCTGCTTGACCGCGGAGCGGCGCAGGTCCCCGTTCGCGTCCGGCGTGAACCGCTCCGCGTCCTCGCCGCCCTCGCCGGTGTTCGACTTCCCGCCGAGCCGGTTCATGGCGATAGCCAGCGTCTCGTGCGCCTCGGCGCTGATCGAGCCGTAGGACATGGCGCCGGTCGCGAACCGCTTGACGATCTCCGAGGCCGGCTCGACCTCCTCGATCGGCACCGGCGTGCGCACCCCGGTACGCAGCTCGAACAGACCCCGCAGCGTCGCGTTCTCCCGGGACAGGCCGTCGACCCGGGCGGTGTACTTCTGGAAGGTCTCGTACTGCCGAGTGCGGGTGGCGTGCTGGAGCAGGAAGACGGTCTCCGGGTTGAACAGGTGCAGCTCACCCTCGCGGCGCCACTGGTACTCGCCGCCGACCTCCAGCGTGCGGTGCGCGTGCTCGGAAGCGATCGGCGGATAGGCCCGCCGGTGCCGCGCGGCCACCTCCGCCGCGATGACGTCGAGCCCGACGCCGTCGAGGCGCGACGGGGTACCCGCGAAATAGGCGTCGATCAGTTCCTGGGACAGCCCGATCGCCTCGAAGACCTGGGCGCCGGTGTAGCTCGCCACCGTCGAGATGCCCATCTTGGACATCACCTTCAGCACGCCCTTGCCGAGCGCCTTGATCATGTTCTTCTCGGCCTGCTCCCGGGACACCCCGACGATCTCGCCCTCGGCGATGAGGCTGTCGATCGACTCGAATGCCAGGTACGGGTTGACTGCCGCAGCGCCGTAGCCGGTGAGCAGTGCGATGTGGTGCACCTCGCGGGCGTCGCCGCACTCGACGATGAGGCCGACCTTCGTCCTGGTCCGCTCCCGGATCAGGTGGTGGTGCACGGCGGCGGTCAGCAGCAGCGACGGGATCGGGGCCTTGCGCGTGTCGGAGTCCCGGTCGGAGAGCACGACGATGCGGGCACCGTCGGCGATGGCCTCGCTGACCCCGGCGCAGATCTCCGCCAGCCGGGCGGCGAGCGCCGCGCCGCCCCCGTCGACGTCATACAGACCACGGACCGTCACCGAGGCGAAGCCGGGCATGTCACCGTCGTCATTGATACCGATGATCTTCGAAAGTTGGCTGCTGCTGATCACCGGATAGGGCAGGTGCACCATCCGGCAGGACGCCGGGGACGGCGCGAGCAGGTTGCCCTCCGGGCCGAGCACCCGGCCCAGGCTCGTCACCAGCGCCTCGCGGATCGCGTCCAGCGGCGGGTTGGTGACCTGCGCGAACAACTGGGTGAAGTAGTCGAACAGCAGCCGGGGACGGCTGGAGAGCACCGCCACCGGCGTGTCGGTGCCCATCGAGCCGATCGGCTCCGCGCCCGTGCGCGCCATCGGCGCGACGAGCACGCGCAGCTCCTCCAGCGTGTAGCCGAACACCTGCTGGCGACGCAGCACCGAGGAGTGCCCGTAGAGGAGCTGCTCCCGCTCGGGCAGGTCGTCCAGCTCGATCAGACCGGCATGCAGCCACTCCGCGTACGGCGCCGCGTTCGCGAGCTCGGACTTGATCTCCTCGTCGCTGACGATGCGCCCCTCGGCGGTGTCCACCAGGAACATCCGCCCCGGCTGGAGCCGGCCCTTCTGCACCACCTTGTGCGGCGGGATGTCGAGCACGCCCACCTCGGAGGCCATCACGACCAGGCCGTCGTCGGTGACCCAGTACCGCGACGGCCGCAGTCCGTTACGGTCGAGCACCGTCCCGATGACCGTCCCGTCGGTGAACGCGATGGAGGCCGGGCCGTCCCACGGCTCCATCAGCGTGGAGTGGAACTGGTAGAAGGCGCGCAGCGCCGAGTCCATCTCGGTGTGGTTCTCCCACGCCTCGGGGATCATCATCAGCACCGCGTGCGGAAGGCTGCGACCACCCAGGTACAGCAGTTCCAGGACCTCGTCGAAGCTCGCCGAGTCGCTCGCCCCGTCCGCGCAGATGGGAAACAGTCGGGAGAGGTCACCGGGGATCAGGTCGCTGGCGAGCAGCGCCTCGCGGGCCCGCATCCAGTTCCGGTTCCCGCGGACGGTGTTGATCTCCCCGTTGTGGGCGACGAACCGGTACGGGTGCGCCAGCGGCCAGCTCGGGAAGGTGTTCGTGGAGAACCGGCTGTGCACCAGCGCGATGGCACTGGCGAACCGGGGGTCGTCGAGGTCCGGGAAGTAGGCCGAGAGCTGGTGGGTGGTGAGCAT
>NZ_CDWRCL010000130.1:0-10901 GCF_977927575.1 Frankia sp. CcCS3 | reverse complement strand
AGTTCGATCACAAGATCAGCGACAGATCCCGGCACCCGCCTCCGCAGCGTCGCCACCACAAGCCCGGCGACACCGGCGACCGCGCCCGCTCCCATCACCCCCGTGGGCCACGGCAGCGTCGCGGCAGGAAGATCGGCGCACCGGCCGGCGACCGTCACCAGCCACCAGCACGGCAGATCGGCGAGGTGCGCGAGCAGCCCGGCTGCTGACGGCGACACCGCCGCCACGACCAGCGTCAGTACCCCCAGCACGGTCGCCGGTGCGACGGCGGGCACGGCCAAGACGTTCGCTGGCACCGCCACGAGGCTCAGCCCCCCACCGGTCCAGGCCAACACCGGGGTGCACGCCAGCTGGGCGGCGGCCGCGACGGCGAGCACCTCGGCGATCCGCGCCGGCAGCCGCCGAGCGAGCGCGTCCCGCCAGCCCGGCGCAAAAACGATCATTCCGGCCGTGGCGAGGACGGACAGCGCGAAGCCGACCGAGAGGGCGAGCGCGGGATCCACCAGGACTAAGACGATCACGCTCGCCGCCAGGGAGGGCAGCACCGCCCTGGGACGGCCAATGGCGAGCCCGAGCAGGCCGACCAGACCCATCGCCCCGGCACGCAGCACGCTGGCCGAGGGCCGGGCGAGCACGACGAACCCGACGAGGGCGAGGGCTCCCACCGCGGCGCGCGACCGTGACCCACGCCCGGTCCATCCCATGAGGTAGAGCGCCGAGGCCGTCACGATGGCGACGTTGCTACCGGACACGGCCGTCAGATGGGACATTCCGGCGGCGCGGAAGTCCGCGCGCACCGCGTCGTCGAGCCCGGAGACGTCGCCGACCACGAGGCCGGGTAGCAGCCCGCGACGCGGTTCGGGCAGTCCCCCAGCGGCTCGACGCAGCCCGGCCCGTAGCCCCCCGGCGATTCGTTGGATCATGGTCGGCCCGCCGCGGGTCCGCGGTGGGCCGTTGGCGAACAGAACGGCGGCCACGGTGTCACCGACCCGAGGTTCGGCGAGCCTGCCGGAGACGACCAGGTGCTGGCTGGGCAGCAGAGCGCCCCAACCGCCGCCCCGCGCGAGCAGGACCATCGGGGCCCGGACCCGCAGATCCGCCGGGGGCGCGGTGAGGCGCTCCGCCCGGACGGAGATCACGAAGGTCACGCGATCGGCGCCGCCAGCCCCCTCCCCGGCACCCTCTCCGGCTCCGGGCCCGGTTCCCGTCCGGACCGCGGTGGACGAGGAGGTGGCGCGGGGATCGTCGGTGACGACGACCTCGGCTGTGACCAGACGGCCATGCCGGACCAGATCGGCGAGCGGGCCGCTGTCACGTGGACGAGCCGCCAGTCCACCCGCGAAAAACCCGGCGGCCAGAAAGACGAGGGCCGTGAGAACGACGACGGCGACGGCGGAGCGCCGCCCGACGCCCCGGGTGAGCGGCGCGCTACGCGGCTGCGACGGCAACGGCGACGGCGACAGCGACAGCGACAGCGGCGACTGCGACTGCGACTGCGACGGACGGGACCCGCCCGTAGCCACCTCGGCCCGATCGCCGCCCGGTCCTGGGCGAGTCGGCCGAGCGCCCCGCGGGCGGACCCGGACCAGCAGGAACACCGGAGCCGCGACAAGCACCGCACCGGCGGCGCCCAGCAACGGAACGGACGGCGGCCAGGTGCCGGCAACCGCCGGGCCCACCAGCCGGGCGTCCATCGGACGGGAAGCCCCAGACGGCCGTTCCGGCAGCGCGAGTCCCGTCTCCATCCCGACGTCGACCACCGGAGCGTCAAACCTTCAGCAATGGCAGCAGATCGGCCAGCCGCTTGTCGCCGACTCCGGTCACCTCCGCGAGCTGCTCGGGCGACCGGAAGGGCCCGTGCGCCGTGCGCCACTCGACGATGCGGCGAGCCAGCACGGGCCCCACCCCGGGCAGACCGTCAAGCTGCTCGGCGGTCGCGGCGTTCAGGTCGATCGGACCGGTCGCCGCGGTGGAACCGGCGGCGCTCGCGGTGCTCCCGCCGACGGGCCCGAGGCCGGTACCTGCGGGTTGCCCAGGCGGCGCCGGGCCGGGCCTGCCATCGACGAGGACCTGTTCCCCGTCGACCAACATCCGGGCCAGGGCAAGGCCGGTCGTGTCGGTGCCCGGGAGCGATCCCCCGGCGCGTTCGATCGCATCCACCACACGCGCGCCCGCCGGGAGCCGGACGACACCCGGCCGGGCCACCCGGCCGGCGACGTCGACCACCACCTCGCCGCTCGCCCCGGTGCGGGCGGCCCTGGTCGTCGGTGCCGAGGCCACGTTCGTATCCGTGGCGGAGGTGGGACCGGTGGCCCCGTGGTCCGAGTGGTCCGACCGGGCGTTGCCAGCCGCCGCCGACTCCCCCGTCCGGAGGGTACCGACCTCGGAGGAGGCGAGCGGTACCGGGCGGTGCTGCCAGGAGAACCAGGCGGTCATGAGCGCGGCGGCGAGGGCGACCAACGCGAGAACGAGGGCGGCCCGGGCTGCCGGCGCCACCACGATGCCATGCAGCGTAGCTGGAAGCCGCCTGCGGATGACGCCGACCAGATCGCCCCGCGGAACTCCCGGCGCCGTCCGGCCGGCCGATGGCCCGCGATCAGGTCCCCGGCCGCCTTCGTCCTCGCCATCGTCCATCTCGCGCCCCGGACGGGGGTGGACTGGATGGGGGTGGAACGGGCGGGGATGGAGCGGGCGGCGCCGATCCGTTCGACCGGCGACCGGCCGACCAAGATCGGCTCCGTCCGCCGCAAGCTCGTCCGCGGCCCATCCGTCGGCGGCCCGGTCCTCATCGAGGAACACGCCCTCGCGAATCCCGACCAGGTCGGACTCGTCGCCACCGATCTCCTGCTCGTCTTTGGTGAACGTGGCGTCGCGAACGCGGCGGGATCCACCAGCCGAGCCGTCTACTGGTGGGTCCGGCGGACGCAGCGGCACGGTGGCGTCGTCCGACGGCAGCAGGTCCAGCGATGGCCATCGCGATGAAACGGACGGTTCAGACGGAAATGCGCGGACGGGGAAGCGCGGCGGCGGGTACCCGGGACCAGGGGTGGATTCGACCATGGCTGGACCGTAGATCGATCACGGCGGCTCCCGCTCCGCTTGCCGCCGTCCTGTGGACAGCCGCCCGTCGTCCACAGCCCCCGCCCAGTGGCCTGCCGGGGTCCCGGTTCTGTCGCAGCCATGGGCTCGGCGGTAAGGTCCGCTCGACACTGATTGTGGGAGCACCACTGGGAGGTGCGCCGATGCGCGTGACTGTCGACTACGACCGCTGCGCGAGCAGCGGAACCTGTGTCCGTCTCCTCCCGGACGTGTTCGAGATCCGCGACGACGGCTTCCTCTACCTCCTCGACGAGGAACCCGACGACGCCAGGTGGGACGACATCCAGGAGGCTGTCGACTCCTGCCCAACCGAGGCGATCAGTATCTCCGATAGCTGATCACGGCGTGGCGGTCGGTCCGACTCCCTGGAGGGCACGCCTCCGAAACGGATCCGACCGCTCGAACCCTCCACGGCGCACCAACCCCGCCGGCAGCCGGCCGGGAGTATGAGTCGCGGTAGCGGCTCACCAGAACCGGGTAGAGACCTTCTGACGAGAGCGGCCCGCGCATTTCCGGGCGGAGCCCCGACCCGGGGAGGTGCCTCGATGGCCACGATCTACCGGCAGCACCGACGTCAGCAAGCCCCCAGCGCGCTGTGGCCGGCGTTGCTCCTGCTCGGTGCGGCGGTCACCGTACTGGGACTTCTACTGATCACGAACCCCTTCGCGACCGCCGGCACACTGGCGGTCCTCGCCGGAGTGGCACTCGTGCTCTCCGGCATCAGCGAGACGATCGCCGCGGTCCGGTCAGAGAACACCGCGGGGACTGCCCTGTTTGGGATCATGCTTGCGGTCGGCGGCGTCATCGTGCTGCTGTGGCCGGGAGCCACCCTCCGAGTCGTCGCGCTGCTCGTCGGCGCGATACTGATCATCACCGGGGTCGTCCGGGCCCTGGTGACCTGGGCGAGCAGATCCTCGCACGGGACCGGTCGCGGCATCGCCGGTCCGCTCATCCTGGCCGCGCTCAGTATCGTCCTCGGCGTACTGGCGCTGACCTGGCCGGGAGCGACGATCATGGCACTAGCGGTGATCTTCGGAATCCAACTGATCGTCACCGGCGTCACCGAGATCGCGCTCGGGCTCGCGCTTCGCCCGCGCGGTCACTCCTGACCTCCGGCGACCATCCGTTCTCCGGATTTCCGGCGGATCAACCCGCGATTGCCGAGCGCGCCCGCCGGGTCACCCGCCTCCCGGCCCGGCGGCAGTGCCTTTGCCCGGGGCATTGACGGGGGTATCAACCGGGTCGATACCGAACAACGACAGATCGACGGTGCCGCCCACCCGCGCGGACGAACCGGCACCACCGCCGACGGAACCACCGGACCGCTCCGGGTCCACCGCGAGAGCCGCCCGCCCGCCCGCCTGCGCGACGGCCGCGGCGACCACCGGATCGATCTCGACGGGATCGATGAGATGACGACCCTTGTTCCGGACACTGCCCACCTCGGCTGCGACCGGATGCGCCGCGACCACCCCGGCCGGCGCCGGCCGCAGCAGCGAGGCGAACGCGGCGGGATCGCGGACCGAGGGATCCATCCAGCGATCCCAGGCGGCCTCGGGCAGGATCACCGGCGAGCGGTCGTGCAGGAACTCCAGCCCCGCGGCGGCTCCGGTCGTGAGGATCGTGAAGGTCACCAGCGGGGCCTCACCCCGGCGCCAGACCTCGTAGAGACCCGCGAACGCGAAGATCCCGCCGGTTGCGGGATGGCCCGCGGGACGGATGTAGAAGGGTTGCCCCCGCCGCGAGCCGCCACCCGGATGGAACCACTCGTAGAACCCGGTCGCCGGGACGAGGCAGCGCCGTGCGGCGAAGGCCGACCGGAACGCCGGCTTGGTCGCCGCCGTCTCCGACCGCGCATTGATCATCTTTGCGCCGATCGTCCGGTCCTTGGCCCAGGACGGCACCAGCCCCCAGGTCGCGAGGCGAAGGACCCGCTCGGTCCGGCCGGCCGGAGGCGGCTTCCCGGCCGGAGGGAGGTGCGCCTCACCCCGAAGAGCGCCGTCCGGGAGCTCACGCGGCTCGGCGACGACGATCGGCATCGTCGAGGTGGGCGCCACGTTGTAGTTCTCCGTCACCGCGCCGGCAGTCTCGTCGTGAGCGGACATCGCCGCGGCGAGGTCGTCGGTCTTCAGCTTCTGGGTGTACCGACCGCACATGGCGCCAGTGTGGCACCCGGGTCCGACAGGTCGCAGGTTCCGCGCGGAGGTCGCCCGAACGCGAGGGTCGCCCGAACGCGAAAGTCACCCGAACAGCGCGGCGAGGCCACCGGCCAGCGCGCCGAGATTGACCAGGCCGAAGAACCCGACCCAGAGCGTCGGGGGCAGTCCGGTCGGCCGTGCGAGCTGATCCGGATCGGAATCCCCGGCCCGGCGCCGACGGCGCCCCCGCTGCACCTCGATCACCGGGCGGATCGCGCCCAGCAGCAGGAAGCACGCAATGTACGCGGCGAATCCGGCGCGCACGCTCTGCGGCGCGAACCAGGAGACCGCCAGGATTCCCGCGGTACTCCCCAGCACGGACAGGGCCCCGAAACCGTTGCGGATCACGAGCAGCATCGCCAGCAACAGCGCCACGCACAACTGCAGCAGCAGACTCGTCCGGCCGGTGGCCAGCAGGCCCGCAGCTCCGAGACCGAGCAGGGACGGTGCCGTGTAGCCGGCGGCGACGGTCACGACGACACCCGCACCGGTCGGCCGCCCGGAGGACACGGTCACTCCGGAGGTGTCCGAATGCAGCCGAACGCCAGCCAGGCGGCGCCCGGTCGCGACCGCGGCCAGGGCATGTCCACCTTCGTGTGCAATTGTTATCACATGTCTAGATATCGGCCATAGGCGGTCGCCGAGTACCGTCAGGGCCGCCAGAATCGCGGCAACGACGAGCACCCACTGCGGCGGCGCCGGCTGCGCCGCGATGCCCCGGCGCAGAATCTCCATTTCCGTTCTCTCTCCCTCATCCGCGCGGTTGGTCCCGCTCCTCCACAGACGTCTGATACGAACATCATCGATCCTGCCCCCCGCCCGCACGCGACGTCGCCTTCCGGTGAAACCGGACCGCGGTATCGCCGGACATCCACGACGACCGGTGTCAGGGGGTGGGGGTAAGGTCGTGTCGCATTCGGCACACCGGTGAGACCGCGAGGAACATCGAGGAGTGGCCCGTCGTGGCGGAGTACGTCTACCGGCCGGTGGTCAGCATGGTGCGGGGACTTTTCGGCGCACTGCGCCTGCGTCTTGACATCCAGGGCACGGAGAACATCCCGGCATCGGGGGGCGGCATCGTCCTGATCAATCACGTCTCGTACCTGGACTTCGCGCTCGCGGGTCTGCCGTTCTGGATCGCGGAGCGTCGGCTGGTCCGGTTCATGGCCAAGAAGGCAGTCTTCGACCACCGGATCAGCGGGCCGCTCATGCGCGGCATGCACCACATCCCGGTCGACCGGGAGGCCGGCGCGGCGTCTCTGCGCCACGCCCTCGACGCACTGCGAGCCGGGGAACTCGTGGGCGTCTTCCCCGAGGCGACGATCAGTCCGAGTTACTGTCTGGCGACATTCAAGACCGGGGCGGCCCGGATGGCCGCTCACACGAAGGTGCCGGTGATCCCGGTGATTCTCTGGGGCAGCCAGCGCATTTTCACCAAGGGACGGCCCTTCAGCCTGCGGGACGCGATCGGCGTCCGCGTCTCGATCACGGTAGGCAGACCCGTCCAGCCCACGGAACTGGGTAAGGGCCGCGACGGCACGGCGCTGCTGGAGAAGGTGATGAACGAGCTGCTCGACGATGCGCAGCGCCGCTACCCGCGGCCCGCGCCGGGCGAGCCGGACTGGTGGCTGCCCGCGCATCTCGGTGGCTCGGCTCCTCCTCGGCCGGCCGATCAGGACGCCGCCGCCAAGCAGAGCACCTCCGAGGAATCCGGCCAGAGCTGACAGATCCCCGTCGGAACCCTTGCCGACCGGCGATCCCGCGGACGACTTCTGCGCGGTTACCGTGCGTTCTTCGAGGAAGTGCTCACCCACGAGCACCGCCCCGGGACGGAGGCCCGTCGGCCTCGGTACCGGACGGCGGCCGGTACCGGGTCAGCAGAGCGGCCCGGCGCGCGGGGTGCAGGTTCGCCCGGGTGACGTCCCCGCCGTAATGCTCGACAACGCGGTCGTCCATCAGCCGAAACCACACCGGCGGGAGATACGCCGCGAGCAGGAGCGTAGCGTACCCCGCCGGTAGCTGGGGAGAGGCCTCGAAGGACCGCAGTGCCTGGTAGCGCCGGGTCGGGTTGGCGTGGTGGTCGCTGTGTCGCTGCAACTGATAGAGCGCCAGATTGCTGATCACGGCATCGCTGTTCCAGCTGTGCCGGGGGTCGACCTTCTCATAACGCCCGCTCGGGGTCAGCTCCCGGGCCAGGCCGTAGTGCTCGATGTAGTTGACCCCCTCCAGCAAGGTGAACCCGAAGGCCGCCTGGGCGACGAGGAAGACGAGCACGGCCGGCCCGAACGCGACGGCCAGTGTCGCGAACAACACTGCGGTGAGCAACCAGCCGAGCACGACCTCGTTGCGCACCGACCAGATCCGTCGGCCGCGCAACCGCAGCCGGGCGGCCTCCAGCGACCAGGCGGAACGCAGACTACCGACGACGGTCCGCGGCCAGAACCGCCAGAAGCTCTCCCCCAACCGGGCACTCGCCGGGTCCGCCGCCGTCGCTACCCGCACGTGATGGCCCCGGTTGTGCTCTACGGAGAAGTGACCGTACGCGGTCGGCGCCAGCATCAACCTCGCCAACCACCGCTCGAAAATCCCTCGCTTGTGGCGGAGCTCGTGCGCGGTGGTGATGCCCACCCCGGTCACGGTGCCGACCGACACCACCACTCCGATCCGGGCGGACCACGACAGGTCGCCGTTCGCCCAGGCCGAGGCGCCCAGCACCAGGCCGACGCCCGCCAGCGGCAGGTAGAGATACGTGCACCGGCGGTAGTAACGGTCGGCCTCCAGCGCGGCCCGGATCTCCTCCGGTGGATTGACCGGATCCGGCGGCGTGGTCATGTCGAGCAGCGGAACCAGGACGAAGACGAAGAGCGGGGTGATCCACCAGTACAGCCCGACACCCGTTCGATGCCACAGTCCGTATCCCACGATGGCCAGCAACGGGACGATGATCGCGGTGAGCCACATGTACCGCTTGCCGTCCCGCCAGGCGAGGCCGCCGGGCGCGGTGAGGACAGGTGCCGCCATCGGTACCTCCGATTTGCCGGCTGGACCGCCGACCGCGCCGACCGCCACCACGGGGCGAAAACCCCTGACGGCGCACCACAACTGGACAGTGAGCCTGCCACGTGTCATATACGCTGACAACAGAACGCCGGTCACATCGAGGAGCAAGACCCGTGCAAACAGGTGGCGTGACGCCGTCGCCCGCGGGCCGGCGGTCCCGTTCGATGACCGACTCGCCCCCCTGGATCGGCGGGGTGATGGTCGGCACCCTGCTGCTGTCCGCCGTTGTTCTGATCACGTACACGCTGCTTCCCCTGCCCGGCCAGGAACGGCTGGGTGCGGGCAACTACGTCCTCGCCGCCGTGCTGTTCGCCGCCAACATCCTGCTGCCCCGGCTACTGCGACGGCACCGGCGCCGCCGGACCCACCGGCCGTGATCCATCCGCGCACCGGTCCCCGCCCCAGGCCGGCCGCGTGGCCTGTCCCACGCCCGGCGCCTTCCGGGAACCCCGGCTGCCACGATGGCCGAATGTCCGCACTGATCGTGCTCCTCGTCGGCCTGGTGGCGGGCATCGGGGTCCGGCACCGCGGACGACTGCCCGCGGACACCGCCCATGTGATCAACATCTGGCTGCTGGACGTGGCCCTGCCCGCTCTGACGCTGCGCGCCATGCACGGCATCGTCTTCCCGCCGAACCTCGCGCTCGTCATCGCCGCGCCCTATCTGCTCTTCGTCCTGACGACGGCCGGCTACGTGCTGGCCGGACGAGCGTTGCGGATGCCGCGGGAGGTCGTCGTCGCCCTGATCGCCACAACCGCAGTGGCGAACACAAGCTTCGTCGGCCTCCCGATGGTGACCGCCTTCTTCGGCGCGTCGTCGGTCCCGGTCGCCGTGCTCGTGGATCAGCTCGGTTCCTTCCTGCTGCTGAACACGGTGGTCCTCGGGACGGTCACGATCAGTGCCGGCGCATCGCTTTCCCGCGCCGAGCTCGCCCGTCGGGTCTTCACCGCTCCGGCGCTGATCGCCCTGGTAGCCGCGCTCGTCCTGCGGCCGGTGACGTTCCCGGACTGGCTGAACGCCGCACTGGGGTCGCTTGGTAGCACCCTCACCCCACTCGCCCTGTTCTCCATCGGTCTGCAACTCCAGGTGCGTGCGGTCCGGGTGTGGTGGCGAGAGCTGGCCCTCGGCCTCGGCATCAAGCTGGTCGCCGCGCCCGCGCTCGTGGTGGGGATCTACGCGCTGACGGGGACCGTCAGAGATCATGACGTGCGGGTGGCCCTCTTCGAGGTGGCGATGCCCCCGATGGTCGCCGGCGCACTCATCGCCGCCCGTCACGAACTCGCGGCACCGTTGCCAAGCCTGCTGGTGGGAGTCGGGGTTCCGCTATCGTTCGTGAGCCTGGCGGTCTGGGCGCTACTCCTCGGGGCCTGAGGAGGTGGGGGCCTGAGTCGTGCTCGTCCTCCAGTGGAGTCACCGCTGCGGCGGGCGCCCGGCGTGCTGATCACAGCCTACGTGGGCGGGTTGACCATGCGTGCGGCGCACCGGGCGGCACCTCCCACGCGGGCGCGCCGTCGGCGCACGGGGCGAGATGTGTGTCCGCGATGGCGGAGAAATCGCCGAAGAACTTGATTTCCAGCCGCTCGCGGCGGACACCTCCCTTACCGTCCGGCGCGAGACGCAAAAAGTACAGCACGTTCGTACCTCCGGCAGCCGGCCGGTCATGCGGGTTGTAGCCGCCACCGTCCCAGTGGAACTCGGCCCGGGTCCGCAACACCCAGCGCAGTCCCTCGATGATGACCGGATTTGGGTCCGGGAGCCGCATCGCGGAGTGCCGCTCGAGCTCGAACACGCGTTCCTGCTCGATGAGCCCGGCCGGTAGCCCAGGTGTCCGCCGGAGCATGAAGATCTCCAACGTGCGGTCCGCGCCCGCACTGGACCGCAGCGCGGCGTGGGTGAGACGCACGTCGAGCAGCTCCGCGCGCACCGCGTAGCGCTCGGCCAGCCGGGCCTTCACGATGACGCTGGGCACCAGCGTGCTCGGCCGCACGCCAAGAGCGGGCAACGCCGCGAGCGCGGCCTCGAAGTCGTCCACGGCGATCAGCAGCGCCGCGTGGTCCAGGACACAGTACCGTGCCACCAGATCAACGAGGGCCGCCGCCTCGTCGAGGCCGTCGAACAGGCCGGCGAGGAGACCCTCGGTGTGCAACGCGCGCAGCGGCGCGCACACGGCCTCAATCCGGCGCACGTCGATGGCGTCCAGACCGCTGCCAGGCCGTCCGAGGTCGGTATGCCCCGGTGAGGCCGTGAATCCCTGCGCTTCGATCATCCCGTGTCACCTTCCGCCGCGCGGATGTGCCTGACGACCGGACACACCACGCCGGTTCGGTCCAGTCCGGCTCCTGCTCGGTCGAGTCCGGCCACCTTAGGCCGCTGGGCCCGGCCACCATGGCAGATCCGACCCCGGAGCATTCCTGGCAGCCTAGTACTCCAACCCGACTTTTGTGATCAGTTGCGGCCCGTGGGCTGACGGTGGGCGGCCGACCCAGCTCGCTCCGACGCAGGTCAGGACACGAAGAAGCCATCGGCGAACATGACGGTTTGTT
>NZ_CDWRCL010000129.1:0-10945 GCF_977927575.1 Frankia sp. CcCS3 | reverse complement strand
AAACGAATGGCTGCCCCGATAAACTTCCCAAACAGGCCCTAGATACATAGATGTCCGCGCTCGTATCGCCTACCGGCGGGCGGCCCTGACGCCGAGGCCGCCGCCTCCGCCCGCAGGATCGGATGGCGGACGACCGATGGTCCCGTGGCCACGGCCCACGGCTCCACGGGTTCGTGGGTTCATGTTGCGAACAGGTTTCGGTGGGGGTCACTGGTTGGTCCGCGGGGCTCCCGCAGCTAGTGTTCGGGGAGTGGAATCGTGGCTGAACGCAGCCGGCGTCGAGGGGACCGGCGCCAGTCGGGAGCCGATCATTCGCTCCTGGTAGGCATCCCCGGGTCATCCGTGCCCCGTCCCACAACTCCATACCGATGCCGCTCACACCTGTGCGGGAGAGTCCCGGTCGCTCGCTGGTCGGGACGCCGAAGGAGCAAGCTCTCCCCATAAACTCTCAGGCCCCCAACCGCCGGGTCAGGCAACTCTGGAAAGTGGACGCCGTGAGGTGTCCCGCCGACGGTGAAAGCCGCGTTCCCCGCCCGCAGCTCCCCGGACTGCCGGCGGCGGCGCCGGTGAAGCTCTCAGGCCTATGACAGAGGGGGAGGCCCGCCGCGGCGCCGGCATGATCCGTCGTCGCCCGACCTCCGGAGCAGTCATCATGCCTGACGTCACCGAGTACGACGACACCCCCTATGCCGATGGACCGGCCATGGCCGCCACGACCGCCACGACCGCTCCCGCGTCGTCGCACGCGCGGTCGGGGGCGCCGCGGCAGGGTAGCGCCGCGGCGGTGGGCAGGAACGGTGCGAGGCGGCTGCCCGCCGCGGCCATCCCGCGGTTTGCCGATCGGCACATCGGCCCGGACCCGTCCTCCCAACGGGCGATGCTGGATGCGCTGCGCGTGGAATCACTGGCCGCGCTCACTGATGCGGCCGTCCCGGCGAGCATCCGTGACCAGGATCTGGATCTTCCCGCGGCGCTGAGTGAACCCGCGGTGCTCGCGGCCCTACGCGCGTTCGGTAGCAGGAACCGACCGGTTTCCTCGATGATCGGGCTGGGGTTCCATCCCGCGGTGATGCCGGGAGTCATCCAGCGCAACATCCTGGAGAGCCCCTCCTGGTACACAGCGTACACGCCGTACCAGCCGGAGATCTCCCAGGGCCGCCTGGAGGCGTTGCTCAACTTCCAGACGATGATCACTGATCTGACCGGCCTGGCGGTGGCCGGAGCCTCCCTGCTGGACGAGCCGACCGCGGCGGCCGAGGCGATGCAGATCGCGTTCCGGACGGCGAAGGGTTCCCGCACGACGTTCCTCATCGAGGCCGACACCCTCCCGCAGACCATTGCGGTGGTCGCGACCAGGGCGGAGGCGCTGGGGATCAACGTGGTGGTCGCGGATCTCGCCGCCGGACTCACGGCCGTGGGCCCGGCGGAACTGGATGCGACCTTCGGCCTGCTGCTGTCTTATCCCGGGCCGGCGGGCGTCCTGCGGGATGTGCGTGGTGTGATCGCAGCGGCGAGGGAGCGCGGCATCGTCGTCACGATCGCCGCCGATCCGCTGGCGCTGACCCTGCTGCGGGCGCCTGGTGATCTCGGCGCGGACATCGCGGTGGGGAGCACGCAGCGGTTCGGGCTACCGCTGTCCTTCGGAGGCCCGCACGCCGGCTACCTCGCAGTGCGCAAGGGGCTGGAGCGGTCCCTGCCGGGGCGGCTCGTCGGGGTATCGGTCGACGCGGACGGCGCACCCGCGTACCGGCTCACCCTGCAGACCCGTGAGCAGCACATCCGGCGGGAAAAGGCGACGAGCAACATTTGCACAGCCCAGGTGCTGCCCGCGGTACTCGCCTCTATGTACGCGGTCTACCACGGCCCGGAGGGCCTGGCCGGGATCGCGCGTCGCCTCCACGGGCACGCGGTGCGCCTCGCCGAAGGCCTGCGCGCCGCCGGTGTGACGGTGGTGCACGACGCGTTCTTCGACACCGTCCTCGCCGCGGTACCGGGCCGGGCCGCCCAGGTGGTTGCGGACGCGTTGGCGCGGGGAGTGAACCTGCGGCTGGTCGACGATGACCACGTGGGCATCTCCTGCAACGAGACGACGGGCCGGGCCGAGCTGGGGGCCGTCTGGTCGGCCTTCGGGGTGGGCCCGGAGGCCACGGCGGGCATCACTTGGACCGAGACCGAGACCGAGACCGAAAGCGGGATCCGGACCGGGGCTCGGACCGGGCCCGTCGTGGCGGCGAGCGATCATCTCATGGCCCGCGCGGACCAGGCAGACCAGATGGCGGACGAGCTGGTGGCGCTGCCCGCCGAACTGGTGCGTACGGATCCCTACCTGCAACATCCGGTGTTCCACGACCATCGGTCGGAGACCGCGATGCTCCGCTATCTGCGTCGACTGTCCGATCTTGATCTGGCTCTCGACCGGGGCATGATCCCCTTGGGGTCGTGCACGATGAAACTCAACGCGACCACGGAGATGGCCGCGGTCACCTGGCCGGAATTCGCCGACATCCATCCATTTGCTCCGCTGGGCCAGGCCGCCGGATATCTCGCGATGATTCAGGACCTAGAGCGTTGGCTTGCGCAGATCACCGGGTATGCGGGGGTTTCCCTCCAGCCGAATGCCGGCAGTCAGGGTGAGCTCGCCGGGCTGCTCGCCATCCGGGCCTATCACCGCGATCATGCTGTTCCCGGGTCCGTGGTGCGAAACATCTGTCTCATTCCCTCCTCGGCGCATGGGACGAATGCGGCGAGCGCCGCGATGGCGGGAATGCGGGTGGTCGTCGTCTCCTGTGACGACGACGGGAACGTCGACCTGAACGATCTGGCCCGCAAGGCCCGCGCGAACGCGGACGCGTTGGCGGCGCTGATGGTCACCTACCCGTCGACCCATGGTGTGTACGAGGAGGGCATCGGGCAGGCGTGCGCGATCGTGCATGAGGCCGGCGGCCTGGTGTACGTAGACGGAGCGAACCTCAACGCTCTGGTGGGGCTCGCCAGGCCGGGGCAGTTCGGGGCCGACGTGAGCCACCTGAACCTGCACAAGACGTTCTGCATCCCGCATGGTGGCGGGGGTCCGGGGGTCGGCCCGGTCGCCGTGGTCGAGAAACTCCTACCCTATCTGCCGAACCACCCGCTGCGGCCGGAGGCCGGACCGGCCACCGGAGTGGGCCCGATCTCGGGATCCCCATGGGGCTCGGCCGGAATTCTCATGATTCCGTGGGCCTACATCCGGATGATGGGTACGGATGGCCTGCGCCGGGCGACCTCGGTGGCCGTCCTGAACGCCAACTACATTGCCCACCGGCTGCGTCCGTACTATCCGGTGCTCTACGCGGGCCGGGACGGGCTGGTCGCCCATGAGTGCATTCTGGACCTACGGCCGTTGACGAAGATGACCGGCGTCACCGTGGACGATGTGGCGAAGCGTCTCATCGACTACGGTTTCCATGCTCCGACCATGTCCTTCCCGGTTGCCGGAACACTGATGGTCGAGCCGACGGAGAGTGAGGATCTCGGCGAGATCGATCGTTTCTGCGACGCGATGATCTCCATTCGGGCCGAGGTGGAAAAGGTTGGAGACGGTATCTGGCCGCGGACCGACAATCCCCTGAATAATGCTCCGCATACCGCACAGATGGTTACCGCCGACGAATGGTCGCACGCTTATCCGCGATCGGTGGCGGCCTATCCCGTCGCTTCGCTGCGGGCCGCCAAGTACTGGCCCCCGGTACGTCGGATCGACGGCGCCTATGGTGATCGCAACCTGGTCTGCACCTGCCCACCGGTGGGATCCTTCGCCGCGGAGCCGGTCGACGAGCAGATTCTCGCGGGGGCCCGCTGAAGACGGGATGCTGACGCGGCCGCCGTCGATCTTCTCCATCGCGGCGGCGGCCGATGCGAGGCCGAACGGTCCCGCTGGGTAGTCTGCCGCGACCTCCAAACCCTTCCCTGACGGAAGAGTTCAGAAGTCAAACTCTTCGTGGCGTAAGGATTATCGCTCGTCCGCTCGTCCGCTCGTCCGAGCGGGAATGAAGTGGACTTGAAATTCCTGTTACCGGTCTTGACCATGGATCATGTTCGCCCAATAGTGGTGTACTGACTGTCATAACGGGTCATTCGGCGATGACACTCCGGCAGGTCGCCGCTTGAACAACAGGAGGCCACGGCGGATGGATCCTCGGATGGAAAAACAGCTGGCAAGGGCCCGGCGGGTGGCGGTCGACATCGGCCTCGGTCCGGCGCTGAAGCTGGTGCGTGACAACGTCGTCCCTACCGCCCGCCGCAATCGCAGCGACGATCGGCATCTGGCGCTGCTGCTGTCCTTCGTTCTCCGGGAGGACTCGAACTGTATCGACGTGGGCGCGCACAAGGGTGACGTTCTCCGGATCATCCTCCAGCACGCCCCGGGAGGCCGGCACGTCGCCTATGAGCCGTTGCCGCACATGGCCGCGGCGTTGACCACCGATTTCCCGGCGGTGGAGGTACGGCAGGCCGCGCTCGCCGACCGGCCGGGGGTGCTGCCCTTCACCTACGTCCGTAGCAGGCCCGCCTACAGCGGGCTGCGTGATCGGGTGCCCGACAGCGAGGACGTCGAACAGATCGAGGTCGCGGTCGAGACGCTGGACGACGCGATGCCGGCCGACTACCGGCCAGCCTTGATCAAGGTCGACGTCGAGGGGGCGGAGTACGGGGTGTTCAAGGGCGGCCAGAAGCTGATCGGCTTCAGCCGGCCGTATCTCGTCTTCGAGTTCGGTGCCGGTGCCCGGGACTACGGCACGACGGCCGACGAGATGTACACGCTCGTCGACAGTGATCTCGGGCTGCGCATCTTCGATCTGGACGGCGACGGTCCTTACACGTTGCCCATGTTCCGGGCGGCCTTCGCGTCGGGGGCGCACTTCAACTTCGTCGCCCACCCCTGAGGTGCGTCGCGGAAACGTCCGCGACGGCGGTCGTCAGCCTGACTTTCCGATCATCAGCTCGTAGTGGTCCGGGCGAGGCTCGCCCTTCGTGACCGCCCCAGCCGGGATCCGTCCGAGCGGGGCGGATCCCGCACAATGAGTGGACAAATGATCAGATAAGAGTACCCATCAGGCTTCAAACGCTCCTGTACGAAGAGCAACCATTCGATACGGTTTCAGCAGGTCGCGGCGTTCGACTCGTCGTTCGACCCGCCGAAGCCAGGCGGGTGGGATCAGTGTTGCTGTGGGTGCCGTGAGCGGCAACGGAATGCCGCAAGGCACCACAGGCGTACGCGGCCGGTACGCGTGCCACCCGCATGTTCACACTGAGAGGCTGCTCATGGCCCGGTCCTTCCGGGGCGGCTGTTCACCGCCAGCCGGTCCTGCATGGTCGACAGGTCCGATTCCCTCGGTCAACCCGACAACGAACGCCCATCGACGGCATCACGCCCAGCCGGGCGACGCACCGGTCCGGACTTCCCGGCGGACCCCGGCACCGCTGCCACGCCCGCTGTCCCGCACGGATCCCGCGTCGCGAACCGAGGGGTGATGCCGGCTCCATCGTGGCGGCGCGCCTGGCGTAGCCACGTCTGGCTCGTCTATCTCTGTCTCGGTCTGATCGCCATCCTCGTCTACGGCCAGCTTCCCACGACCGGCGGCCCACGCGTCGTCCGGCTGGTCATCTACCTCTGCCTCAGCACCTCGGCCGCGGGGGCCGTGTTCCTCGGCCTGCAACGCCAGGAGCTGACCGACCGACGTCCCTGGTTGCTGATCGGAATCAGCCAGGTGATGTACGCCATAGGCGATGGCGCCTTCTACATCTTTCACTATGTGCTTGACATCACAGACTATCCGGCCTTGCCGGATGCGTTGTATCTGGGCCACTACCCGCTGCTCGTCGTCGGTCTCGTTCTGCTGACCCGGCGACGGACCCAGGAACGGGACATCGCCGGCCTGCTCGACGGGTCGATGTTCCTGCTCGCGGCGGTTCTGTTGTCCTGGCTCTACCTGATCGCGCCGCAGGTGCGTGCGGGCCAGGAGCTGTTCGTCGGCGTCACCTCGGTGGCCTATCCGGCGATGGATCTGGCGCTGCTGGGGGTGGCCATCCGTCTCGTGGTGGGGCACGGGAGCCGCCCACCCGCCTTCTTCCTGCTGGCGGGCAACCTGCTCGCCATCCTGACCGCCGACACCATCTACGTCGCGCAGCAGACGAACGGGGCCTTCGAGGTCGGCAACTACCTCGACGCGATCTGGTTGACGGGCAACCTCGCCCTCGGCGCCGCCGCGCTGCATCCGACCATGGTCGACCTCACGCGGCCGGCGCCCCCGCGTGCGCAGGCGCGCAGCGGCTGGCGCCTGGTGGCACTGTCGAGCGCCGGGCTGGTGGCTCCCACCGTGCTGGCCGTGCAGGTGATCCGTGGTGATCTACGGGATCTGCTGGTCGTCGTGGCCGTAAGTGCGATCATGATGATTCTGATCATCGTTCGGATGGCGGGCCTGGAGGCCGACCAGCGGCGTCTGGCGATCACGGACGGGCTGACCGGCCTGCGTACCCGCCGCTATCTGGAGGCCGAGATGCGGTTGGCGGCCGGTCGGGTACGACGCACCGGATCCGGAATGGGGCTGATCCTCGTCGACGTCGACCACTTCAAGTCGGTGAACGACCGATTCGGCCATCCGGCTGGTGATCAGGTGTTGACGGAGGTGGCTCGGCGACTGCTGGTCGTGACCCGTCCCGGTGACGTCGTCGCCCGTTACGGGGGTGAGGAGTTCGCGCTGCTCACGCTGAATGTCCGGGGAGGCGCCCTCGCCGATATCGCCGAACGTCTGCGCCGCGGCGTCGGACGGGAACCCGTCCGGATCGTCGTGCCCGCGCCGCGAGTTCTGGACCCGCCGGCCCGAACGGGGGAGTCCGGGGCGGCGGGGTCTACCGAGCCGACGAGGGCGCGCGGCCAGGCCCGGTCGGGTGCCGGTGTCCGGGGAGACAGCGGCGAGGAGTTTCTGCTGATCGCGGTGACGGTCTCGGTCGGAGCGGCGGCCCTCCCCGATCACGCGGACGACACCTTCGCGCTCGTCGCAGCCGCGGATCGCGCGCTGTACGCCGCGAAAGCCGCGGGACGGGACCGGGTCGCGATCGGTTCCGCCGGACCGGGCCACGACGTCGGTGATCATGAAGTCGGTGAAACGGCTGGTTTGAGTAGGCAGCCCCCGGCCCCGGATGCCGTATCCGCCGCGGTGCCCTGGCGTACGCGATGGTGAGCGCGGCCACGGCGGCGGGCAGGCCGGCGAGCGTCGCCCGATCGTCCGTCTTCGGGATGGTCCGGTCGCGCGCCGGTCTTCCTTCCGTGGCCATAACCGAAAGAGAGTAGGACGCCGTGAGCGATTCCGCCCATCCGGTGGCATCGGCGGGCCGTGCGGGGGTAGTTCTTTCGGATCGGTCCCGGAGCAACCGCTCCAGGTGCTTGGTCGGGTACCCTCCGTGGCGCGGCGGGGTCATGTGTCGTGCTGGTGCGGCGCCGAGTGTTCGCTCCTTGTCCCGGAAGCGGTGGTTGTTCCCCTCGAGAAAGATGGGGAGTGACGGACACGGTCGTAAGACCGATACTTTGACGCTCCAGTACCTGCATGTGGCGGACCGGTCGTTCCCGGGTGGTCGAGAGGCGGAAGTGGTGAACCGGAACACGCGGGGAGGTACCGGCGACGACTCGGGCGGATGAGGCGTTGTGAACGGAGGTACCCAATCGTGCGGTCCGGGGTGGCTGGGGGATTCCCTACCCAGCCCGTCTGATACCGCCGGCAATGCCGCACCAGATCCCCATCTGGACGTCATCACCGGTACGGGCTGTCCGTACCCAAGAAAGGTCACGAGAGAGGGGCGTCCGTGCGAACGCTCGAACCCACCAGCCTCGACCTCGACTCGATCGAGGTCGACAAACTCGCCAAGGGCATCACTCTGAGTCTGCTCATCCCGGCCCGTGGCCCGGAGGCGGCTCGAACTCTCGGCGACATCATCGCACTCAACCGGCAACGCTGGATGCAGGAGCGCAGCGTGCTGGACGAGATCGGCGTGGTTGTCGACCCGTCGTCGGACGGGGACGAACATGGCCTGATGCGCATCGCGACCGACGCGGGCGCCAGCTGGGTCGTGCGTGGAGAGTCGGTCCTGCAGCGCCACGCGGGTCGAGAGGCCACCACGACCGGCGGCAAAGCGGGCGCGATGCGTAGTCTCGCCTACCTTGCATTCGGTAGTCGGCTCATCTTCCATGACGCCGATCTGGAAAGCTACGATCCATATACAGTGGGTGTCCTGGCTGCCGCCGTGACTGCCGATAACGCCCCGCTTTTCGTCAACGGAAGTTCGCGTAGAGTCACTGGCGACGGGCAGCCCGGGGGGCGAACCACCGAGATGCTGCGGTCGCTGTTGTCGAAACAGCTCGCCAGGTATGTGCCGTCCATCACTCGGACAATCCAGCCCCTGATCGGGGAATTCGTCATCGACGCGGACGTCTTTGCGGCGCTGGCGTTCTCGCGGGGGTACGGCGTCGAGACGTCACTGAAGGTTCTGGCGCTCGATCTGCTCGACTACTCCGATAGTCTCCAGATCGAACTACCGATCAAGTATCAGGTCGGCCAGCATTACCACAGTCTGGTCAAACAGTTCCATGAGATTAGTTTCACAATCGATGTTCTGGAGGCGTACTTTCAGCGTCGGCGGGTCGACCCGCACGTCGCCATCTGGCAGATCGCCGACAACTACGACCTGCTTTTCCCGGGTCGTACGTATGCGTTGCACCGGCCGCCGGGCTACGACGACACCGACTTCGTCCCGCGGCTCGGCTTCTACCAGCCGTTGGCCACGGCACCAGCTTATCAGGCGCGCTTGCCGGAGATCAAGGGTACCCGTCGGGTCGCGCTCGACGCGCTGGGGCGGCGAATGCGGACCTCGGCCTGACCGTCCGGCTGCCGGTCGCCGGACAGTTGAACCGCTGCCGCCGACCGGCCGACCGTCGACCACCAGACCGTCTGGTCGACACCGGGTGGTTGGTCGACACCGGGTGGTCACTCCGCGGCCGGCCGGCCGGCCGGCGGGACGGGCATCACCGTGGCGAGGTTGTACCCGCCTCGCCACACGCGGATGATCGCGTCCGCCATCTGCCGGTCGAACAGATCGTCGATGTCGTCGAGGGCGGAGGGGAGGTGCCCGAACATCTCCAAGGAGATGAAGCCGTGCAACTGGGTCCAGACGGCCAGGCACACGGCGAGTCCTGCGGCGTCGATCGCGACGTCGTGGTCGCGTCCCCAGGCTTGTAGGCTGGCGCGCATCGGCGGGGTGAGCTGGGCGTCCACCGTGGCGGCGTCGATCATGCCGGCCCTGGTCGACTCGCTCATGCAGCGGAACAGCACCGCGACCGCGCGGTGCAGCTGTGTGATCATCCGGTCGTTGGTCGACGTGGCGCAGGGGATGCCGGGGCCGAAGATCAGTCCGTATTCCGTCGGATGGTCCAGGGCCCAGCGGCGGTGCGCGCGGGCGACCTGGAGCCAGCGTCGTAGGTGGTCGTGCGGATCGGCCGCGTCGAAGGCCGCCTCCAGGGCCTCCGCCAGTGAGGCGAACCCGTCCGCGACCAGTTCGGCCAGCAGGACCTCCCGGCTGTCCACGTAGCGGTACAGGGCCGATGGGGCCATGCCCATCACCCGGGCGATCCCCCGTAGGGAGAGCGCAGCCGGGCCGTGCTCGGCCAGCTGGGCGCGCGCGGTCTGTTTGATCTCGTCGAGAGTGGCCTGCCGCAGTCGTTCGCGACGGGGAACCGGACTGCTCACCACGGTCATGGTGGGTCTCGACGAGAACGCTGTCAACTTTGCGAACGGATGCGTCTTGACACGAGCAGCGATCGCGAACACTGTTCTCTTCAGCATCGCCTGCTCTTCGGAGGGTTCCGTGTTTACTCCGCTCGTGGCGCTCGTGACGCGCCGCCCGCGTCTGGTCCTCGTCCTCACGCTTCTCGTGCTGCTCGGCGCCGGTGGGCTCGCGGGCGGTGCCTTCGGCAAACTCCAGACGGGGGGGGTTCGACGATCCGGCGTCGGACTCCTCCCGGGCCGAGGACGTCCTGGACGCTCGCTTCCACGGCCGCCCGAACTTCCTCCTGTTGGTGACCGCCCGGGCGGGCGATGTGGATGACGCGGCGGTCGTCGCCGCGGGAAAGACGGTTGCCGCCGATCTCGCCGCCCAGGCCGGGGCGAGGGACGTCGTGTCCTACTGGACGGGGGGCGGTCCGGCGCTGCGCTCGAGGGACGGCCGGCAGGCGCTTGTCGTCGCCAGTATCCAGGACGATGACCAGGCCGCCGACATCGTTGATCATTACGAGTCGTGGGGGCGCGCCGGGGGCGGTGACGGTCGGGGAGGACATCAGCGGACACGTCTCGGCCGACCTCGCCGCCGCCGAGTCGTTCGCCATTCCCATCACGTTGGCGTTGCTGGTCATCGCGTTCGCGGGCGTGGTTGCCGCCCTGCTGCCGCTGGGTATCGGGCTGCTCGGCATGCTGGGTGGCTTCGCCGCGCTTTCGGTGATCGGTGATCTCACCGATGTGTCGATCTTCGCGGTGAACCTGGCGACGGCCCTCGGCCTGGGGCTGGGCATCGACTACTCGTTGCTGATGGTCAGCCGGTTCCGGGAGGAACTGGCGGTGGGCCGGGACCGCGCCACCGCGGTGGAGAGGACGGTCCGCTCGGCCAGCCGGACGATCTTGTTCAGCGGGGCGACGGTGATCGTGGCATTGGCCGTGATGCTCGTCTTCCCGCCGTTCTTCCTGAAGTCGATGAGCTACGCCGGGATCTCGGTGACCCTCGTCGCGATGCTGGCCGCCGTCGTGGCCCTGCCGGCGCTGCTGATGGTGCTCGGCGAGCGGGTCAACGCCTGGGGGATCGGCGGCCTGCTCGGGCTCGTGCGCCGCCGCCGCGCCGGTCGTGCCCGGCGCGGCGCGGCGATCGGGTC
>NZ_CDWRCL010000128.1:0-10961 GCF_977927575.1 Frankia sp. CcCS3 | reverse complement strand
CAGGGGGGGATGTCGCGGCGCAGGGCGGTACGCAGGCCCCGGGTCTCGCCGTCCTGAGTCTCGATCACGTCGGGACGCAGACCGAGACGACGCAGCCAGAAAGCATAGGAAACCGCGAGAACGAACCGCAGGGAGAGCGAATCACGAGGGTGGTTCTCCCCCTGGAACGACCGGCCGAGTGGGCCGAGAAACCTGGTGACGGGCAACCGCAGGAGAGGCCGCCGGTGCACCATCACCCCGTCATGATCCTCATCCGTGCGGTAGCGTCCCTGCGCGCAGAGGATATGAACCCGATGACCGAGCGCGACCAGTGCGTGAGCGATGTCGTGTGTATAGACTCCCGCCCCGTCCCAGATGATCGGCGGATACTGCTCGCACAAGAAGACGATCTCCATGCCCAATCCCCCACCGCGAGCGAACTTCGGTCAGCTCACCTTATCGCCACGATAACCGGTTGCTGCAGAGGTTTTGGATTTGCGACCACTCGCGCCGCGCCGGCCCACAGATAGGGGTATAGCGACTTCCCTCGCGGCCCGGCTCGCGAGGGAGGTCGCCGGGATACCTGGTCCGGGGCGTGGGCTACAGGGACGGACTGACCACTCAGCCGCGTAACGGCATGGACCGGCCGGTCCTGGAACCGTGCGCCGGCGGGACCCCGGTGCCGTACAGCCGCGGACCCGACAACCCTCCCGAACCCGAACCCGAACCCGAACCGGTGGCCGGCCCTGGCCCGGCACCCGTCGGCCGGGTGACCTTCGGTTCGATCCGGCGCAGCATGACGGCCGTGAGGATCAGTGCCACGACACCGATCAGCACGCAGATCACGATGTCGAGGACCCAGATCGCCACGCTGTGCTTCCACAGCCCGTCGGCCGGGTCGGTCCGCAGGGTCTCGTTACCGAACTTGCTGACGTCGTTGAGATCGTCCGTGGACGCCAGGGCCGCGAACCCCCAGCGGGCCGGGACGAGCAGGCTGATCTGCTCCAGCACGGGGCGCCCGACCAGCGAGGTCAGTCCCCCCGGAGAACACCAGCTGACCCATCGTGACCAGGACCAGGATCGGCATGGTCTTGTCCGCGTTGTCGATCAGCGTCGAGACCAGCAGACCGATCATCATCGAGGCGAGCGCCGCGACACTCACCGCGATCAGACACTCCAGCACCGGCGAGCCGAGCACGACCGCCCTCGGCGGGGTCCGGCCCACCAGCCCGATCAGGGTGAAGACAAGACACTGGGCGGTGGTGATCCCGGTCAGCAGAATGATCTTTGATCCAAGGTAGGCGGTGCGGGACAGCCCGATCGTGCGTTCCCGCCGGTAGATCGGCCGCTCCTTGACGATCTCCCGGACCGAGTTGGCCATGCCCATGAAACAGGCACACAGCACCAGGACGAGGAGAACCTTCGTCGCGTCGGTGTTCGGCGCCTGGGGTAACGCACGCAGCCCGTCCGGGGCGCGGATCACCTGTGGGACGACGCCGAGCAGGAACGGGAAGGCAATGATCAGCCGTAGGTACGACCGGTCGGCGAGCACGACCCGCCAGTACCGTCGGGTCAGCGTCGCGAGCTGGGCCCGGACCGGCTGCTGGCGCACGCTGGGCAGCTCCGGCGGTGCCTTGCGCACCGCGGGCGCCACGATCGCGGAGGGTACGAAGAACTCCGAGTCCCGGAACCGCTCCGCCATCTCCTCACCCGGAGTGGCCTCGAGCTCGCGGAACACCGCCGCGAACTCGCGGAAGTCCTCCTTGCCGAAGAACCGCAGCGCCCCGTCCGCAGGCCCGAAGTAGGCCACGTGCCCGCCGGGCGCGAGCACGAGGATGAAGTCGCACAGGTCCAGGAACAGCACACTGTGGGTGACGACGATGACGGTCCGGCCGGTCTCGTCGCCGGAGCCGGCGCCGCCGCCCTTCGCCAGGCCCCGCAGGGTTTCCATCACAGACTGGTCATTGGCCGGGTCCAGACCGGAGGTCGGCTCGTCCAGGAACAGCAGAGAGGGCCGGGTGAGCAGCTCCAGCGCGACGCTGGTGCGCTTCTTCTGGCCGCCGGAAAGCCGGAAGACCGGTGTGTTGGCGTGCGCGGTCAGTCCAAGCTGGCCGATGACCTCCTCCACCCGGGCCCGCCGCTCCTCGGCGGTGGTGTCGGCGGGGAAACGCAACTCCGAGCCGTACAGCAGAGCCTCACGCACGGTCAGCTGATCGTGCAGCGGGTCGGCCTGCGGCACGTACCCGATCCGGCGTCGCAACTCGTCATACTCGGCGTAGAGGTCACGTCCCGCGTAGATCACCGATCCCCGGTCCGCCGGTCGGAAGCCGGTGAGAGCGTTGAGGAGCGTGGACTTGCCGGCCCCGCTCGGTCCGACGACGCCGAGCAGGGAACGGCCCGGCAGCCGGAAGGTCATGTCGTGCATGAGCTGCTTGGTGCCGGCCCACACCGACAGCGCCTGCGCCTCGAAGGCCACGTCACCGGAGTCGACGTATTCGACGAGCGAGTTTCCCTCGAGCTGGAACAGATGATGGCCGATGGCGATGATGTCGCGTTGCATCACCCGCGCCCGGGTGACCCGGTGACCGTTGACGAAGGTGCCGTTGGCGGAAGCGAGGTCGACGAGCTCGACACCGGCCACCGAGATGTGCAGCTCGGCGTGATGGCGGGACGCGAGCAGGTCGCCCACGTTGATGTCGTTGTCGCGGGACCGGCCCATCCGCACCCGTCCGATCGTCAGCGGATGCACGCGCCGCCGGTCGTGCACGATCGTCGCCTGCCCCACGGCCGAGTCGGGCCCGCCCGACTGCGCAGGTGCCGCTGGGACGGGCGCCGACGCAGCGCCCGGCGCCGGTTCGGACCACCATTCCGTGCCCGGCACCGCCGCGCCCGGCGACGACGGCGACGGCGACGGCGACGGCGGGCCGGCAAGGGGGATGGGTGCCCCGCCCGGGCTATGGGTCGGCGCGGTCGGCGGGATCATCGGCGGGGCCGGACGCAGAACGAGCACCACCTCAGGTCCGTCCACCGCGCCGAGCCGGAGCCGGAGCTCCCCGGAGACGGCAAGACCGCCCACACGGCAGCCATCCCGCCAGAGACCGTTGGCGCTGATGTCCTCGATCCGCCATCCGCCGACGTCGGGATGCAGCACCAGATGCCGGCGCGACACCCGGCCATCGTTGATCACAATGTCGGCCGTACGGGCCCGCCCCACCACGACCGGCTTGTCTCCGGTGAGCGTCGCCTCCCCCGCGGGGGTGGTGACGTGAAGCGGGGTCGGAACCACCAGCACTCTCCCTCGCTCCTTCGATCGCCAGACGCACCATAGTGTGCCTGTGCAGAGGGAGTTTTCCCGCCCCTTCCGCAACATGTCCGAAAGCTGACGGCCACGAGACGGCGCCACGACGGGTTGGAGCGTGCTGGATCCGGACACCGACCGGTCCGGGGAACGAGGAAATGCGGTGGGCGGGTGGTGGAAATCGAATCAGTTCCAGCGGGCCGCACGGGTGCCGCCGTCGGGTAGGCGGGCGGAACCGACGGCCTGACCGCGGTTGTTGACCGCCACGGCGCGGCTGGTGCCGCCGCCGAAATCGCCCAGGAGCACCATCCGACCGTGGGACCAGCGGAATCCGTGCTCGGCGCCGTCGGGCGTACTGCTGACGCCAACGATGTCGCCACGGTCGCTGATCGCCGCCGGCGTGCTGGAAGGGCCGCCGAGGATGCCGAGATCCGTCACGCGGCCGTCCTCCCAGCGGAAGCCGCGACCGCCACCGTTGCCGTCGAACGTCGAACCGACGACCTGCCCAGCGTCGTTGATCGCCGTCGCCAGGCTGCCACGACCGCCCAGCGCGCCAAGATCGATGATCCTCCGACCCCGCCAGACGACCGCGTGCATCGTCCGATCGGCGGTCTGGGCCCAGCCGACGACGTCCCCACGATCGTTGATGTCGGCGGCCCAGCTCCCGACACTACCGGGCAGGTCGGGCAGATCGGTCCACCGCCCTCGGGTCCACCGGGCGGTGCGGGAACGGCCCCCCTCGTCCACCCGAACGGCGACCTGTCCGCTGTCACTCACCGCCACGGCAAAGCTGGCGGCACCCGACGGCGCGCCAAGATCGACGGTCCGGCCACGCCACCAGCTCACGGCACGAGGCGGCGCGGTGAACGTGGTTCTGGTCCCGACCACCTGGCCGCGCTCGTTCTGGTCCTCGACCCGGAAATCGAGATCGACGAGAACGCCGCCGGGCCGGAACACGAATCCGGTGTCGGGGGCGCCGCGGTGGGGGCGGAAGCCTGTCACCTGGCCGGCGTTGCTGATCCGCGACGGCCCGGGGGCCCCGTCCGGCAGCGCCGTCACCGCACTCTCCGACCATCGCAGGCCGTGGAGGTCGTAGGAGCCCGCGGAGCCGATGCCGACGACCTCTCCCCGATCGTTGATCGCTGTCGCCGTACTGAACAAGTACCCGGATGGAAAGCCCAGATCCACCGGCGCAACCGGTCCACCCGGGACCGCGTGCCGTCGCGCCGCGGCGCCGTTCGCCGGAACCATCGCCAGGATGAGGGCGGCAGCCATCGTGCCCGCCATGGTCGCCGCCCGTACCGCCCGTACCGCCCGTACCGCCCGCATCATCGCCCTTCCGCAGGGGCCGGCCATGCTCCGGGAACGCCGTCCCGGACGCACCTCGAAACCACGACATGAAGTGAGGCAAGTATTACGTTCCGCATCGACATCGGTGCCGTCGACTCGGCGTGGGCTCGACGACCGCGTGGTCCTTTCGTGGTCCGGAGGCGATCGAGCCGCCGGTCACGGCGTTTAGTGAGACGTCGGTGCCAGATACCGAAGAAAAACCACATTGTCGAGTTGTCGGACCTCGACGAGGCGAAGGGGCGAGCGGACGTCGTTGGGGAAGACCCCCGGTCCCACAAAGGTCGGCGCATCGCGCTCGCCGACGAAGAACGGGGCGACGGTAAGATGCAGCTCGTCGACCAGGCCGGCGGTGAGGAAGGCCGTATGCAGCGAGGTACCACCCTCCACCAGCAGCCGGCGGACGCCACGCCGGGCGAGATCGGTCAGGATGGCGGCGACCTCGACCCGGGGCCGACCGGGAAGCTCGACCAGGATGACGCGCGCGGTGAAGGTGGCGCGTTCGGTGCGGGCAGCGGGCGCGGTGCGGATCGCCGCCGACGCCGATTGCGGCGTTGACAGCTCGGGAGACGAGGTCGGCGCGGCGATCGGCAACGATGATCCGGCCCGACGGTAAATGATCGTCTCGACCGGGTCGGTGGTGAACAGCCGAGCGCTCGGGTCGAGATCTCCCCCGCCGGACAGCACGACCTTGATCGGCGTGGGCGGACGCCCGGCCGCCTCCCGCGCCGCCCGACGGTGCTGCGCGCGCACGGCGAGGTGGGGATTATCCCGCCGGACAGTGGCCGCGCCGACGAGGATCGCGTCACAGCCGGCACGCACCTCGTCCACCCGGTCGAGATCGGCGGCACTGGAGAGGATCAGCCGCTCATCCGAGCTATCGTCGATGTGCCCGTCCAACGACATCGCGCAGCTGCAGATGACGTACGGCCGGCCAGCAACAGCGCCTCGGCCCACAGCGTCATCGTCGACACGCCGGCTCATTCCCATGACGACCATCATCCCAGACCCGACATGCCCGGCAGACCTGTCGGACCCTGGGACTACCGTCAACAGATGTGCGGATCGCGACGTGGAACATCAACTCTGCGAAGGCTCGGCAGGCCCGCCTGATCGAATGGCTCGACCGGGCCGAGCCGGATGTGGTGTGCCTGCAGGAGACGAAGCTGTCGGACGACGTCTTCTTGGAGCTGTTCGACGAGGATCTGTTCCGCCGGGGCTACCGGGTCGCCCATCACGGCGACGGCCGGTGGAACGGCGTGGCGATCCTGTCGCGAGACACCCTCGACGACGTCGCGCGGGGTCTTCCGGGCGATCCGGGCTTTCCCGGTCCCGAGCCTCGCGCCATCGCCGCGACCTGCGGCGGCATCCGGATCTGGTCGCTGTACGTACCCAACGGCCGGACCATCGACGGCCCTCATTACGCCTACAAGCTGGCCTGGCTCGCCGCGCTGCGCGAGGTGGTGGCCGAGGCCACGGCCCAGGGCGCGGTGATGGCGTTGGGTGATTTCAACATCGCGCCAACGGACGCCGACGTCTGGGACATCACCCAGTTCGAGGGCGCCACCCACGTCACCCCGGCGGAACGCGCGGCACTCGCAGAACTCGTCAACGCCGGGCTCATCGATGTGCTGCGGGCCCGCTGGCCCGACGACGCCGTCTACACCTACTGGGACTACCGCCAGCTGTGTTTCCCGAAGAACCTTGGGATGCGCATCGACCTGGCTCTGGCGACCGCCGACGTGGCGGGCCGCGTGCGCGCGGTCTGGGTGGACCGAGCGGCCCGCAAGGGTGTCGGGACGAGCGACCACGCTCCCGTCATCGTCGATCTGGACACCGCGCCGGACGGCGACATCGGGCCGATGGTGCCGCCTCCGTCGAGTGGTAGCTCGGCCGGACGGTCCGCCCCGGGACGGACCTCCTCCGCCGGCACCGGACCGCGCCGCCGCTGAGCCGGGCGGTCCCGGCAGGATCGACCGGTCCGGCGGGGTATGCCGCCCGGTGCGAGGGAACCGCTGCCCGGCGTGCGGACATCGGCGTCCGCACGCCGGGTGCGCTCCTCAGGCGGTGGAACCGGCCGCGGCCGGCGTGGCCGGCTCGGCGGGCCGCGGCGTCGCGGATTCCGCCGGCAGCCCCGGGGAGCCACCCTCGGCAACCTCGGCCGGCCGGGCGTCGCGGACGACCGGGGTGATCTCAATCCGGGTCGCCTTGGGCTCCGCCGCCGCGCCGACGAGACGGACTGTCAGGATGCCCCGGTCGTAAGTGGCCGAGATCCGCTGCGCGTCCACGCCCTCGGGAAGCCGGAACTCCCGGCGGAAGGAACCGTGCCAGCGCTCGCGGTGCACGCGACCAGCGTGCTCGCTCTCGCTGCCGGCCGCACGCTTCCCGCGGACGACCAGGCGACCCCGGTCGATCTCGACCACGACGTCCCGCTCGACATCGACCCCGGGCAGCTCGAGGTTGATCAGTACATCCGCTCCCTCGGTAACCACATCAGCCGACGGGACGGCGAACTCGGTGACCGACGACCGTCCGGTAAGCACCGGACGCCGCGGGCCCCAGGCACGCCGAACAATCTCGTCGAACTCCCGGTCCATGCGCCCCAGCGCGGCAAACGGGTCCCACAGGTAGGTGCTCACGACGCTCCCCCTCCAAAAGATTGATCTTTCTAGGGCCGATCTCTGTACATCGATGCCGATCGAGACGCGCCCGCCCCTCAGGCGCCCCCTGGACGGATCACCTTCGGTGCGACTGCCTCCCGCTCTCACAGTTAGTGAGTCTAAGACGCTCAACCTTGCTGTTGCAAGTGAGGGCAAAGAATTTGTTGGATGTGAGGCAGGACACCGAAGCGGCGAACGGTCGCAGCGGCCGGCCCCGAGCGGCCGGGCAGCGGGGCCCGGCGCCGGCCCGGCGCGGCGGGCCGGCTCTCCTGGAGCGAGGAGCCGGCGATCGTGCGGCCGCGAGCCGCCCCGAGCTCCGGGCCGCGACGCCGCGGAATGGCGGCACCGGATCCGGGCACCATCGGCCGAACCGCCGACTCGGGATCAAATTAGTCCGGGATCACGGCCAATCGTTTGCGCCGGACATAGCCGAAGCCCGATTACCACCGACAAACTACCCCTTGAGTGAGGATTACCGGGAGTGACCATAAGATAGCCACAGCACCATGGTATAAAGTCGCACGCGCTATACCGGACTGCGTGTTGGGGAGGCTGTTCGTGTACCACGAGCGAACGGTTGCAGCACCGTACGAGGCAGCACCGTACGAGATTGTTGGACGGGGTTACCACAAACGGCCCGTCCCATCGCGCAGCCACCCGGCACCGGCCCCGGCGCATCCGTGACCATACGGGATTCGAGGTCCGCCCCCCCGATCAGGGGTAACCAGCCGCACCCGGTTGACGAGGTGAGGACCGGCCAGGACACAAGATCATCGTCATCCGTCGTAAGCCGATGACGCCGAGAGAGGACAGGACGAGGGAGTGGCTTTGAACGAAAGCGGTCGGCGCACGTCCCTTGCGGTCGCGACGCCTGAAGGTGGCGCGTTCTTCCCGGCGTTGCACTTCGACGACCTGCCGGCCTCGGTGGTCAGCCGGTTCCGGGAGGTCGCCACGCACCTGCCCGACACGCCCGCGCTGGTCTCTCCCGGCGTCGTCATGACCTTCGCCGAGGCTGATCGCCGGACCGATGACATCGCGATGGCGGTCCTCGGCCGCCTCGACGCGAACGAGGACGGTCCGGTCGCGACCCTGCTGCCGCACAGCGTGGCTGGCCTGCTGGGCGTGCTGTGCGTGCTGAAAACCGGGCGCCCGGTCGTCCCGCTGGATCCGGTGGTGCCCGCCGAACGGATGGCACAGATCGTTCGGCAGGCCGGCTGCGTGGCCCTGCTGACCGACCTGGGCGACGGCTCCGTGGCCCGCTCGACGGTGGGCCTGCAGCCGGTGGGGACCAACGGTTCGAACGCCACGGCCGAATCCAGCGTGAATCCGGACGCCCTGCTCGCCGCGCTGGCCGGGGGCGGCCCCCGCCTCGTCCTGGACCTCGCCACGGCGGCCGCGGACGGTGCCCGGTGGATCGCGGCGAACGGCGCGGACGCGGTCTGGTGGCCGCAGCCGCTGGTCGACGATCCGGCCTGCATCGTGTTCACCTCCGGTTCAACCGGCGCGCCCAAGGGCGTGGTGTGGACCAACGGCACGTTCCTGTGCGACGCCTACGCCGGCGCCGAACGCCTCGGTTTCGCGCCGGGCGACCGGCTGGCCCTCGTGCTGCCGTACTCGTTCGCCGCCGGCATCACCGTGGTGGTGTTCGGTCTGCTCAACGGGGCCGGGGTGTATGCCTATGATCCCCGGGCGGTGGGCCTGAGCGGCCTCGCCGACTGGATCTCCTCGCAGCACCTGACCGCGCTGCAGACCACTCCGTCCCTGCTGCGCTCCCTCGTCGGCTCACTCGAACCGGACCAGGTCCTCGCCGACCTACGGATCGTGACCACGTGCGGGGAGGCCGTCTACGGACGCGACATCACGGCGCTGCGGCCGCACGTGCCACCGGCGTGTACCTACGTGAACTGGTCCGGTGCCTCCGAGATCGCCTCCCTCGGCTTCTTCGAGGTCCCGCCGGGCACCCAGCCGCCCGCGGGCACGGTACCCGCCGGACTGCCGGCGACCGGCAAGGAGGTGGTACTGCGCCGCGAGGACGGCACGCCCGCCGATCCCGGCGAGGTGGGCGACGTGGAGGTCACCTCGGCCTACCTGTCGGCCGGGTACTGGGGGAACACGGAGATGACGGCGTCCCGCTTCACCCCGCTCACCGATGGCCGGACCACCTGCCGGACCGGCGACGTCGGCCGGTTCGAACCCGACGGCACGCTGGTCCTGCTCGGCCGCCGGGACGCAGCGGTGAAGATCCGCGGCTACCTCGTCGAACCGAGCGAGGTGGAGGCGGCGCTGCTGAGCTCCGCGGAGATCGCCGAGGCGGTCGTCACCGCCGTCGCGCATCCTTCGGCGCGGAACCGGCTGGTCGCCTATGTCGTGCCGGCGGTACACGGCAACACCCTGTCCCCGGTCCGGATCCGGCGGAGGCTGCGCGAGAAGCTGCCGGTCTGGATGGTCCCGACGACGATCATCCCTCTGACGGAACTGCCCCGCAACGAACGCGGCAAGGTGGACCGGGGCGCGCTGCCGCCCCCGCCGGAGGCCCCGGCCGTCTCCGCCCGGCCGAGAACGCAGTGGGAGATCGTCGTCGCCGACATCTGGACGCGGGTCCTCGATCTCGAGGAGGTCGGCATCGGGGACGACTTCATGGAGCTCGGCGGCGACTCCCTGGCAGCGAACGAGCTGCTCACCCTGGTCGCGGAGAAGCTCGGGATCACCATGCCGTCATCGGCGCTGGTCGACGCGCCGACGCTGGGCGAGTTCGCCCGCGCGCTGTCACTCGCGCAGCAGTCGGGTCCGCGGCACCCCACCGTTGTCCCCCTGCGCACCACCGGCTCGCGGCCGCCGCTGTTCTGCTTCGCCGGGGCCGGCGCGCTCGCCCTCGGTTTCCACTCACTGGCCCGCCGCCTTGGTGGCGACCAGCCGGTCTACGCCTTCCAGGCGCACGGGCTGGAGCGGCGGGGTTTCCCGGACTGGAGCGTCGCGCGGACCGCCCGCCGCCACCTGGAGATCATCCGCGTCCTGGCTCCCCGGGGTCCCTACCTGCTCGCCGGGCACTCGCTGGGTGGCCTGATCGCCATGGAGATCGCCCAGCAGCTCGCCGCCGCGGGAGAGGAGGTCGGTTTCCTGTCCATCATGGACACCTACCTGCCGGCCTCGCTGCGGATCGAGTCGGCCGGGGCGGGCGATACCGAGGCGGGCGATACCGGGGCGGCCGGCGCCACCGCGCCGTCGAAGGCAGCCGAGGACCACGCGCGCGGTTACCGCGGCCGGCTGGCGCGGTTCACCCAGAAGCTGCTACCGGAACAGCGGGCGAACTTCACCAGTAATGCGACCCTCAAGAAAATGGTACAGATTCCGCTCACCGGGGTCGTACAGTTCGGCGGGCTCGAACAGTTCGACGTCTTCTTCAACCACGGGCGGCTCCTCGAACGTTTCTACCGACCGCGGCCGTGGCCCGGCCGGGCCCTCGTGTACCGATCGGCGGAGAATCCGGACCCGGAGGACGCATGGTCGGCATTCCTCACCGGGAGCCATGACATCCATTTCGTTCCGTGTGAGCATTTCTACCTGCTCCGCGAACCGCACATCATCAAGATCTCGGAGCATTTCCGGGCCGAGATCGACCGGGTGGTTGCCGGGCTGGCTGAGACAGGCTGACTGCGACGGGCTGAGCACTCCGTTCG
>NZ_CDWRCL010000127.1:0-11000 GCF_977927575.1 Frankia sp. CcCS3 | reverse complement strand
TTGGAGTACTAGGCCGCCCTTCGGGGTTTCCGTCACCTCGCCTTCGGCGAGGTTCCTGGGGGAGGCGCCGGCCGGCGGGGGCGTTATCTTCACGTGACCGGTCGGCCATCCCGCCGACATGCCCTTTGCGCATGCTCAGCTACATGTCGTACCTGCTTCGCCTCATGCTGCCGGACCGCCCGGGAACGCTCGGCGCAGTGGCCACGGCCCTGGGCAGGGCGAGCATCGACATCGTCAGCATCACCGTCGTCGAGCGCACCGCCGACGGAGCCGTGGACGATCTGCTCGTGCTCCTGCCACCGGGCGGCCTCGCCGATCGCGTCCTCACCGCCGCCCAGTCGGTTCCGGGCGTGATCGTCGAGTCGCTTCGGCCGTTTCTCGCCGACGGGGGCGGTGTCGGCAACGACCTCGACCTGGTGGACGCCCTGACCGATCGGCCGCACGACGCCGCGACGACCCTGACGGACCTCGCGCCCGGCGTCTTCCACGCCGACTGGGCGATGCTGCTGGAGCACGTCGGGCCGGATGACGTCCGGGTCCGGGAGACCTCGGTGGGCGCTCCGGCCCTCGGTGGGGACGATCTCGGTGTCCCTGAACGGGTCCGGTTACCCCTGCCCTGGCTGCCGCTGGAACGGGCGCGGCGGATCGGGGCCGAGGATGGCGCCTTCCCGCCTCGCTGGCGGGCGGTCAGCATGGAACTCGCCGCGGCCCCGGTCGGCGGCGACCGGCTGGTGATCCTGGTCGGGCGGCCCGGCGGCCCCCGGTTCCGCTCCTCCGAGATCGACCGGCTGGCCCATCTGGCGGGCATCGCCGCGAGCCTGACCAGGACGGGCCGTTTCTGAGTGGGGGAGCCTTCCCCACGTTATTCCACCGGGGTCTCGGCCTTCTCGGGACCGTCCACGGGAACGGCGAGCTTGCTGGCCGCGTCGACCCCCTGCGCCAGCAGAACGGCAAATCCGGCCTCGTCCAGCATGGGGATCCTGAGACTGCGCGCCTTGTCGTACTTCGAGGCCCCTGGATCCGTGCCGACGACGACGGCGGTGGTCTTCCTGCTCACCGAGCCGGTGACCTTGCCGCCGCGCGCCTCGACCGCCTCCTTGGCCGAGTCGCGGCTCCAGTCGGTGAGCGTGCCGGTGATGACGACGGTGACGCCGTCGAGGGGACGTGGGCCCTCCTCCGCGCCGACGTCGGCGAGCCGTGCCCCGCCGGCGGCGATCCTGGCGAGGATGTCGCGGTGCCGCTCATCGGCGAACCAGTCGACCACCGCGCCGGCGATCTTCGGACCGACCCCTTCGACCGCGGCGAGGTCCTCGGCCGGCGTGGCGGCGATCGCTTCCAGCGACCGCAGTTCCCGGGCGAGCGCCCGCGCCGCCGTGGGCCCGACGTGGCGGATCGACAGGCCGACCAGCAGCCGCCAGAGCGGCCGGTGCCGCGCGGCCTCGACCCCCCGCAGAATCTGGTCGATCTTCTTCTGCGCGAACCCGCGCAGCCCCTCGAAGGACTCGGGCGTCAGGTGGAAGATGTCGCCGATGTCACGCACCCGGCCCGCCTCGAGCAGGGCGGTCGCCGTCTCATACCCGAGCCCGTCGATGTCCATCGCCCCCCGGGAGGCGAAATGGAAGATCGACTCCCGCAGCTGCGCGGGACAGGAGACGGTGTTCGGGCAACGGATGTCGACCTCACCCTCGGGCCGCACCAGCTCGGTGCCGCACTCCGGGCAGCGCGTGGGCATCACGAAGGCCCGCTCGGAACCGTCCCGCAGGTCGACGACCGGGCCGACGATCTCCGGGATGACGTCCCCGGCCTTGCGCAGGACGACCGTGTCCCCGATGAGCACCCCCTTGCGGCCGACCTCATCGATGTTGTGCAGGGTCGCGAGGCCCACCGTGGACCCGGCGACCAGGACCGGCTCCAGCTCCCCGAAGGGGGTCACCCGGCCGGTGCGGCCCACGTTCACCCGGATATCGCGCAGCTTGGTCGTGACCTCCTCCGGTGGATACTTGTAGGCCACCGCCCAGCGGGGGGACTTCGAGGTGGAGCCCAACCGGCGTTGCAGGGCGAACGAGTCGACCTTGACGACCACTCCGTCGATCTCGTGCACCACGCCGTGGCGCGCATCGCCCCACCGGTGCACGTAGTCCAGCACGCCGGGCACCACCGCCAGGACCTCGAAGTGGGTGGCGACGGGCAGCCCGAGCTCCGCGAAGCGGGCATAGGCCGCCGACTGGGACGTGGCCTCGAAGCCGCGCTGCGCGCCCAGGCCATGGACAATCATCTCCAGCGGCCGGGTGGCGGTGACCCGGGGATCCTTCTGCCGCAGGGATCCGGCCGCGGCGTTACGCGGGTTCGCGAACGGTTTGCCCCCCGCGGCCACCAGCCCGGCGTTGAGCTCGGCGAACTTCGCGGTCGGGAAGAAGACCTCGCCCCGCACCTCCAGCAGCTCGGGCACCCGCGGCCCGCGCAGCCGCACCGGCACGCTCGCCAGGGTGCGGATGTTGGGGGTGATGTCCTCCCCCGTCCGGCCGTCGCCGCGCGTCGCGGCACGCACCAGGTAACCGTCCTCGTAGACGAGGTCCACGGCAAGCCCGTCGATCTTCAGCTCGCAGAGCCAGGCGTCGACCTCGCTTTCCCGGGCCACGCGCGCCGCCCACTGGTGGAACTCGTCGTCGTCGAAGACGTTGTCCAGGGACAGCATCCGTTCGAGATGCTCGACCGGGGTGAACAGGGTCGAGTAGGAACCGACCACCTTCTGCGTCGGCGAGTCCGGCGTGCGCAGGTCGGGATGCCGCTCCTCCAGCGCGGCGAGCTCCGCCATCAACCGGTCGTACTCGGCATCGGAGATCGTCGGGGAGTCGAGCACGTAGTAGCGGTACGCGTGCTCGTCGAGCTCGCGGGCGAGGCTGGCGGCGCGGGCCCGCTCGTCCGCCGAAGCCGCCGCCGAAGCCACGCCGGATTCGTCGGCTGTACCGGCCGTGCCGGTTGTCGCGCTCACGACGGCGCGTCGACCAGAACCCGCCCCGCCTTCCGGCAGTGGCGCATCACCGTCCTGGCATCGTCCGTTCCCAGGCCCGCCAGGCCACAGGTCGACGTCACGGCGACCACCTCCCCGAGCTGCTCGGGCCGGAATCCCAACCGGCTCCACAGTGCGATGACGGGTTCGACCGTACGGCGGGCATCCGACAACTTCGGTGCGGCCGACAACTTCGGTGCGGCCGACACAGCCCGTCCGGCCGACACAGCCCGTCCGGCTGCACCAGCCGGTGCGGCCGGTCCAGTCGGTGAAATCGGCGCGGCCGGTGAAATCGGCCTGGTGGGGACGAGACCCGCCATCAACCGCACTCCGGCCTCCACGATCTCGCCGACGGCGTCGTCCTCGGCCTGGGTGAGCGCGGTGACGTCGAGACCGACGAAGTCCACGCCCGCCGCGCGCAACGCCGCCAGCGGCACCGCGGGAGCGCAGCAGTGCACCCCGACTCCGCCGGTCGCCGGCAGCGCCCGCAGGCCACCGAGCAGGATCCGCAGCCGCTCCACGACCAAGCCCTCCTCGACCGCGGGCAGCACCGAGAACCCGCTCGGAGTGCGGATCCGGCCCGCGAGCACCGCCGGCAGCGATGGCTCGTCGAACTGGACCAGGATCCGCGCCCCCGGGACGCGCTGGGCGATCTGTTCGACCTGTTCGACGAGCCCCGCGGCCAGTGCGTCGGCGATGTCACGGGTCGCGCCGGTATCTGACAACGCCTTGTGCCCGCGGGGAAGCTCCAGCTCGGCCGCCAGCGTCCACGGGCCGGTCGCGGCAATCTTGAAGGGTCCCGCGTAGCCGGCGGCGACCTCCGTCAACGCGTCCAGGTCGCGTTCGAGCAGATCCCGTGACCGGCGCAGGTCCAGGCCGGGTCGGGGAACCAGCCGCCAGCCGGCCGGCTGAAGGTCCACCGGCATGTCGACGAGGATCGCCGCCGCCCGCCCGACCATCGCACCCCCGGGTCCCCTGGCCGGCAGTTCGGGCAGATACGGCAGGTCCGGTAGCTCGTCGAAGACCAGCTTGACGGCCTGGGCCGCATCCGTTCCCGGCAGCGAGCCCACCCCGGTGGCCGCGCCGGCCGGCCACATCCGTGCAGCGTCAGTACTCATGTCTTGACATCCTCCGGGAGTCCGCGGGAGATCCCCGGCCACGTCCGCTCCGGGCCCGCTCCGGGCCCGCTCCGTCGACGGCCCGCCGACCAGGCGCCCGGCTAACCACCGGTAGTGCGGATGTGCCCTCCGCCAAGCACCCGGTCACCGTCGTACAGCACCACCGCCTGGCCGGCGGCCGTGCCGCGGACCGGCGTCGTCAGCGTCACGACGAGCTCCTCGCCGCGCGCCTGCGCCACCGCCGGTACCACCCCGCCGTGCGCCCGCACCTGGGCCAGACATGATACGGCCCCCTCGTGCGGCCAGACCGCCCGGTCCGCCACGAGCCGGCGCACGTCGAGCGCCTCGGCCGGTCCGACGGTGACCGTCGACGTCACCGGGGAGATGTCCAGCACATAGCGCGGCCGGCCGTCTGAGGCCGGCCGCCCGAGCTTCAGCCCGTGACGCTGACCCACGGTGAAGGCGTAGGCGCCGTCATGGTGCCCGAGCGTCTGCCCAGTCGTCGCATCGATGACCGGACCCGGCCGCGGGCCGAGCCGCTCGCGCAACCAGCCACCGGTGTCCCCATGCGAGATGAAACAGATGTCGTGGCTGTCCGGCTTGTCCGCAACGGCGAGGCGACGCTCGGCCGCTTCTACCCGCACCTGGGCCTTGGTGGAATCCCCGAGCGGGAACCGCGCGGCGGCGAGCTGCTCGGGACGCAGCGTTCCCAGGACGTAGGACTGGTCCTTGTCCGGATCCACCGAGCGGCGCAGGGTGCCGTCCGGATCGAGCCGGGCGTGGTGCCCGGTGACGACGGCGTCGAAGCCGAGCGCGAGGGCCTTGTCGAGTACGGCCGCGAACTTGATGCGCTCGTTGCAGCGCACGCAGGGGTTGGGCGTGCGACCGGCCGCGTAGGACTCGACGAACTCCTCGATGACGTCGGTCTCGAACCGGTCCGCGAGATCCCAGACGTAGAACGGGATGCCGAGGATGTCGGCGGCCCGCCGGGCGTCCCGGGCGTCCTCGATGGTGCAGCAGCCGCGGGCTCCGGTCCGGTCCGACTCCGGCGAGCGCGACAACGCCAGATGCACCCCGGTGACGTCGTGACCGGCGTCGACCGCCCGGGCGGCGGCGACGGCGGAGTCGACCCCGCCGGACATCGCGGCGAGCACCCGCATCAGACCATCACCTCCCCGAATCTCCGCCGAACCTCAGGGAACCACGTGGACGGGAGCGAGGCATCATGGGCATCGCATCTCAGGTGCCGCTCAGGCTGCCGCTCGTGCCGGCCAGCGCCCCCGCACGGCTCGCCCGCTCGACGACCGGCCCGATCGCCGCGACCAGCGCGTCGACGTCGCAGGCCCGTGAGGTGTGCCCGAGGGAGAACCGCAGCGATCCGCGGGCGTGTGCCTCATCCGCTCCCATCGCGAGCAACACGTGCGACGGCCTCGCCACTCCGGCGGAGCAGGCCGAGCCGGTGGAACACTCGATCCCCCAGGCATCGAGCAGCATCAGCAGCGAGTCTCCCTCGCAGCCGGGGAAGGTCAGATGGGCGTTTCCCGGCAGCCGGTGCGGCCCTGGACCGCCGCCGTCCCCGCCGCCGCCGTCCCCGAGCAGCGGGGCGCCGTTGAGCACCGCCTCCGGGACCTCCGCCCGGACCCGGCGCACCAGGTCGTCACGCAGGGCCGCCAGCCGGACGCTCTCCTGCGGCGCCTCGGCGCACGCCTTCGCCGCGGCCGCCGCGAACGCCGCCACCCCGGCCGTGTTCAGCGTTCCGGACCGGATGTCGCGCTCCTGACCGCCGCCGTGGGTCAGCGGCTCCATCGCCAATCCCCGGCGCACCACCAGGGCACCGACACCGATCGGCCCCCCGATCTTGTGCGCGCTGACCGTGATGGCGTCGGGGCCCTCGTCGGTGACGGCGATCGGGATCTGGCCGAACGCCTGCACGGCATCGGTGTGGAAGGGCACGCCGTGACGGTGCGCGATCGTCGCGAGCTCGGCAATCGGCTGAACGGTGCCGACCTCGCTGTTCGCCCACATCACCGACACGACGGCCACCGAGTCCGGATCCCGGTCGAGGGCGGCGGCGAGGGTGTCCGGATGCACGGTTCCCGCGGCATCGACCGCGAGCAGCTCGACCTCGGCATCCTGCGCCCGGCCGAGCCAGTCGGCGGTGTCCAGGACGGCCCGGTGCTCGACGGCGCTGACCAGTACCCGCCGCCGGCCCGGTTCGGCCCGGCGGCGTGACCAGTACAGACCCTTCAGGGCGAGGTTGTCACTTTCGGTACCGCCTCCGGTGAACACCACGTCGGACGGGCGGGCGCCCAGCACTCCGGCGAGCGTCTCGCGGGACTCCTCGACGATGCGGCGGGCACGGCGGCCACTGGCATGCAGAGACGAGGCATTGCCGGTATCGGCAAGCACCGCGGTGTACGCGGCGAGCGATTCCGGTCGCATCGGCGTCGTCGCCCCGTGGTCGAGGTAGGTCACAGCTTTAGAGGGTAGTCGCGGACGGGCCGACGGCGACGGGAGAGCGGATCACACCGATCTCCGGGGCGACCGTCGGATCAGGCGACCGTCGGATCAGAAGTCGCCGGCGGCCCGGCGCAGATCGGTCAGCAGGTCGATGAGCGTGCGCACCCCGCCGTCACCCAGCCCGGGATCGGCGAAGACGGTGTCGTTGAGCTTCTCGGTCGCGGCCATGGCAGTGGCCCGGCCCTCCTCGGTGATCTTCGCGAGAATCGCCCGCCGGTCCGTGGGATGCGGGGTACGCCGCACCTGCCCCCTCGCCTCCAACCGGTCGACCGCGCTGGTGACGCTGGTCGGATGGACCTGCAGCCGACTTCCGATCTTGTTGAGGGGCAGCGATCCGGCCCGACTGAACATCAACAGCATCAGCAGCTCATAGCGCGCGAAGGTCAGGTCGAGGGGGCGCAGGACCTCGTCAACCCGGGCGAGGACGATCTGCTGCGCCCGCATCAGGGAGGTGACCGCTGCCATGCCGTCCGCGGCCGCCCCCCAGCCGTGGGCAGTCCAGTGCCGATGGGCCTCCGCTATGGGGTCGGTTGGCAACGGTTTCGGGGTGGCCACGACTTGTCGACGCTCCTGCACTTCATGGGACGGTTCCCGCCCGGCCTGGCAGCCGGGGACCGTCGCGGCGGGCAGCGTCCATTGCACCCCAGGACGGACGCGCTGGCAAAGATTCATGCGTACCCGGAGATTGCCGCGGCGCCCGGCGCACCGACCAGCGTAACGCCGATCGATGTAACGGCGGGCGCCACCCGGGACATAATCAGACGTTACGGCGATACTGCCCACCCACGTCGAAGAATGCCTGGGAGATCTGCCCGAGGGAGCAGACGCGGACCGCCTCCATCAGCGCCGCGAACGTGTTCCCCCCGCTCCTGGCGACCTCCCGCAGATGTTCCAGGGCGGCGCCCGCCTCGGCGCCGTGCCGGCGGTGGAACTCCTCCAGCCGAGTGAGCTGAGATTGCTTCTCCTCCTCCGTGGCCCGCGCGAGCTCCATCGGACCTCCCTCGGAGTCGGGATCGGTGCCGGCCGACTCGGGCCGCAGGAACGTGTTCACCCCGATGATCGGCAGGGTGCCGTCGTGCTTGCGCCGCTCGTACAGCATCGACTCGTCCTGGATGCGTCCCCGCTGATAGCCGGTTTCCATCGCGCCGAGTACACCGCCGCGGTCGCTGATCCGCTCGAACTCGGCGAGCACCGCCTCCTCGACCAGGTCGGTCAGTTCATCGACGATGAACGATCCCTGCAGGGGATTCTCGTTGGCGGCGAGTCCCCATTCCTGATCTATGACCATCTGGATGGCCAACGCGCGGCGGACGGAGTTCTCCGTAGGAGTCGTCACAGCCTCGTCGTAGGCATTGGTGTGCAGGCTGTTGCAGTTGTCGTAGATCGCGCACAGCGCCTGCAACGTGGTCCGGATATCGTTGTAGGCCATCTCCTGCGCGTGCAGCGACCGGCCCGACGTCTGTACATGATACTTCAGCATCTGCGACCGGGGGGCGGCACCGTATCGCTCCCGCATGGCCACCGCCCAGATCCGGCGAGCCACCCGCCCGATGACGGTGTACTCCGCATCCATCCCGTTGGAGAAGAAGAACGACAGGTTCGGGGCGAAATCGTCAATGCGCATCCCTCTGGCCAGATAGGCCTCGACGTAGGTGAAGCCGTTGGCCAGGGTGAACGCGAGCTGGCTGATAGGATTGGCGCCGGCCTCGGCGATGTGATAGCCGGAGATCGATACCGAGTAGAAGTTCCGGACCGCGTGTTCGATGAACCACTCCTGCACGTCCGCCATCGCCCGCAACGCGAACTCGGTGGAGAAGATGCAGGTGTTCTGCCCCTGGTCCTCCTTGAGGATGTCCGCCTGCACGGTGCCACGGACCGTGGCCAGCGTGCGGGCCCGGACCTCGGCGGCCTCGTCCGCGCTCGGCTCCCGGCCGTGCTCGGCGCGGAAGGCGTCTAGGCGCTGGTCGATCGCGGCGTTCAGGAACATCGCCAGGATCGTCGGCGCCGGGCCGTTGATGGTCATCGAGACGCTGGTCGACGGATCACACAGATCGAACCCGGCGAACAGGACCTTCATGTCGTCCAACGTCGCTATCGACACGCCCGACGTGCCGATCTTGCCATAGACGTCGGGCTGGGACGCGGGATCGCGGCCGTAGAGGGTCACCGAGTCGAAGGCGGTGGACAGGCGGGTCGCGGGCGAGCCGGCGGAGAGGAAGCGGAACCGGCGGTTGGTCCGGAAGGGGTCACCTTCACCGGCGAACATTCGCGCCGGGGCCTCTCCGGCCCGTTTGAACGGAAAGACGCCGGCGGTGAAGGGGAAATAGCCCGGCAGGTTCTCACGCCGCAGGAAGCGGATCAGGCGAGCGTCGTCGTCGATGGCGGGTACCGCCACCCGCCGGACCGGAGTCCCGCTGAGCGTGGTGCGCACCAGCGGGGTGTGGATCTCGGTTCCCCGGACGAGATAGGTCATCTTCTCGCCCTGACGTTCCTCGACGATCGCCGGCCATTGCGCCAGGAGCTCCCTCGTCCAGAGAGCCAGGGCGGCTTCGGCCTCGTCGCGCAGCATGGCGAGGGTGGTGAGCTCCGCCGGCGCCGCGCCAGCGCCAGCGATGGCCAGTGCCGCAAGGGCCGTCGTCAGATGCTCACGACGGCGGGCCAGCAGTGCCTGGCGCTCGGTCTCGGCGTGATAGCCCCGCACCGTCTCGGCGATCTCGGCCAGGTAGCGTACCCGGGCGGACGGAATGACCGTGGTCAGCTCGGTGGAGGTCCGCCCGTGCACCGGATGCAACGAGCCGGACACGGTAGACAGATCGTGTTTGCGTAGCCGCCCGACGAGGTGCTGATACAGGGCGGTCACCCCATCGTCGTGGAACCGGGCGGCCGAGGTGCCGAAGACGGGCATGTCCTCCCAGGACTGGTCAAACGTCTGCCGGTTGCGCACCAGTTGCCGGGCGACGTCACGCCGGGCATCCTCGGCGCCGCGCCGCTCGAACTTGTTCACCGCCACCACGTCGGCGAAGTCCAGCATATCGATCTTCTCGAGTTGTGAGGCCGCACCGTACTCGGGTGTCATCACGTACAGCGAAACATCGCAGAACGGAACGATCGCCGCGTCACCCTGCCCGATGCCCGGCGTCTCGACGATCACCAGATCGTAACCGGCCACCCGGCAGGCCGTGATCACATCCGCCAAGGGAGCCGGAACCTCACTGCCCCCCGCTCGCGTCGCCAGGGACCGGAAGAACACGTTCCCTGCTGTGCCGTCACCCAGGGAGTTCATCCGGATGCGGTCACCGAGCAATGCACCGCCGCCCCGCCGACGGCTGGGGTCGATGGCGAGCACCGCGATCCGCAGGCTGTCGCCCTGGTCGAGGCGGAAGCGCCGGATCAGCTCGTCGGTGAGTGAGGACTTTCCCGAACCACCCGTGCCGGTGATACCGAGGACCGGAACCCGCGGCCGGCAGGCGGCCTCGTCCTGCAGCGCCGCCGCGAGTCGCGGGTCCCGGCCCACCTCGAGCACGGTGATCGCCCGGGCGAGCGCGCCGTCCTCACCAGCCGCCACCGCATCAAGCTTCGGCCCGTCCTCCGTCAGATCGACGTCACAGGCCTCGATGATCATATTGATCATCTTCGCGAGACCGAGCCGTTGCCCGTCCTGCGGGGAGAAGATGCGCGCGACCCCGCGCGCGTGCAGCAGGTCGATCTCCGCCGGCACGATCACCCCGCCGCCGCCGCCATAGACCCAGACGTTGCCTGCTCCGCGCGCGCGGAGGCGCTCGATGAGGTAGCTGAAGTACTCGACATGCCCGCCCTGATAGGACGACAGGGCGATCCCTTGGGAGTCCTCCTGGATCGCGGCGGTGACGACCTCCTCGACGCTGCGGTCATGCCCGAGATGGATCACCTCGGCGCCCTGCGCCTGCAACAGGCGACGCATGATGTTGATCGCCGCGTCATGCCCGTCGAAGAGTGAGGCCGCCGTCACGATCCGGACCGGATGAACTGGTGTGTGCAGCGCGGCAGCCGGCTCGTGCCGGCCGTCGGAGGACATCGCGTCGGAGGACATCGAAGCGGCTCCCGGGGACGATGTGGCGGACGGAGATACCTAGAACCCTTAGCTTCCAGATAGTAGGACATCCATACAATAGATGCCACCATGACCAGGAGGCGGAAGCCGGCCGCTCCCGCGACCTGCCGGGCTCCGGGCAGGGTGTCCGGGCAGCCGAGTTTTGGGGAGCCAGTCACGGTCCAGGGAGCGCAGACCGTATTCAGGTCCCCCGAATTCGGTCCCCCAGATTCGCCGGCGGCGCTGGACTGGAGCGGGTGCCGCCAGCCAGTAGTCAGAAAAT
>NZ_CDWRCL010000126.1:8535-11402 GCF_977927575.1 Frankia sp. CcCS3 | reverse complement strand
ATCAGCGACAGATCCAGATCCAGGCGTCAGGCTCAATGAGGCGTTCGATGCCGTCAAGGACGCGGTCGAGGCCCCAGCTGAACTGCTCAGTGGTGACGTAGGCGGCCAGCACGTCAATCTGGCTGGCGGTACGTGGGTAGTGCTCGGCGGGCACGGCCGCGAACGCGTCACGGCGGGCGGCGATCCGCTCTGCCTCGCTGGTTCCCGGCTCGTGCGGCTCGGCGGCCTCCAACGCGATGGCGCCCAGCACATACACGATCAGCAGATATACGGACCGGGCCGCGTTCGCCGCCGGCACCCCGCCGTCGGCCAGTGCCGCGAGCAGTCGCTCGTTGAGCGCGAGCGCGTTGGGGCCGTCCATCGGGCCACCGAGCAGCAGGCTGACCGCGCCGGGATGGCGGACGTCATCCTTCCGTCCTTCCACCGAGGCGGCACCGGCCTGGTCTGGACCTGGTTCGCGACCGGCTGGACCTACGCTCTGCTGCTACCGCCGACGCTGCTGCTGCCCACGGCCCTCGGTCGCCGGGACGATCCCGTCCTGCGCGCCGCGACCTGGGTCGGCTCCGCCGCGATCGTGCTCGCGCTCACCGGCTTCCTGCGCTGGGTCTTCGTCGTGCCGCCGCTGGCACGGCAGTACATGGCCAGCGACACGACGACCCGAGCGGCCGTCGACGCCGCCTGGCTCGCACAACACCCGCTCGGCGGCTCCCTGCTCGGCGAGCACCTCGGCCAGACGCTCGCCATCGCCTGGTCGACGACGATCTCCGTGATCATCCTCTGCCGCCGTCCGCTTCCCGCCGCTGTGGGCATGCTGGGCCTGGTCGCAAGCGCCATCTACCTGCTCAACCAGGGCGACATCCTGGCAACCGCGATCCCCGAGGTCCCCGCATGGGAACCGGCGGGCTTCCTCGGCTCCACACTCTGGGGAGTATGGATCGCCACCCTCGGCTTCGCACTCCTCCTCCGACGTCCACCCAGCTGACCTTGCAGAACCGGCTCTGCCCCGCGGCCAGCCGTGCCGGGCTGCCAGGCCCCGCCCTGAATGATTCCAGCTCGGCGTCGGGGTCTGTTGCATCCGCGAAGTCCGCACCGACGACCTCGAGATGAGACCGGTCAGGCGACGATGTCGACCGGCGTGCCCAGGGGCAGCATGCCCGCCAACCGGGTGATGTCGCTGTTGCTCAGGCGGATGCAGCCGTGGCTGACGTCACGCCCCAGCGTATGGGGCTGGTTGGTGCCATGCAGACCGATAATCGGAGCATGGCCTTCGAAGGAGGCCAGTGAGGTGGAGAAGCCCGAGATGCCGAAGGCGAAGGGCCCGTGGGGTCCGGTCGGATTCCGCGGCCGCAGCAGTTCGGTCAGGTAGTACCGCCCCCCGGGAGTCGGTGTTTCCGTGGTTCCGACCGCCATCACGAACAAGGATATGAGCGTGTTCCCGCGGTACAGCCGCAACTGGTGGGCTCCGCGGACGACCTGCAGGTGGTAGGCGGTGGTGCTGGCGCGGACCTGGTCGTCCCTGATCCATCCTCGGCTGCCGTTGGGCCATACCGGCAGCAGGACCTGCCACCATCCGGGCAGCCTCGCCGTGACGAGAAAGACCCGTGGCGCGCCCGCCTCGTTCGGGTTACTCAGCCGCGACGCGGGCCGGGTGGACACGGGCGTTGGGTAGACGTCCACGCCGGCGACGGTCGCGGTCAGAATCGTGTTCACCGCCTCCGGTTCGGCCGCCGCGCCGCGAGAAGACATAGGGGTGACCGAAGACCTGGGGGTAGCCGAAGACATACCGGTGGCCGAAGACCTGGCGCCGATGCCCTCACCGCCGACCGCGCAGGCGGCCGGGAACAGCAGCCCGCACACGGCGACCACCAGCGCGGCCGACGCGCGCGGCGCCGACAAGCCGGCGGGTGGTCGAGGCCGCCGGGTGCCCGCGTCCGTCACCTCTGTCATCCCATAGAGCCGGTCATCCCGTGAAGGGGATGGTGTTCGTCGTGATCGGCGTCGCCGGTGCCGTCGTGCCGGTGCCGGTGCCGGTGCCGCCCTGTTGCCCGGGCGAGCCCTGTGGCGTCGTGCCGCTGGTTACGGGTGATGTCGAGCCCGTCCCCTGGGCTGGGGCTCCCGTTCCGAGAGCCTTCGCGGTACTCAGGTTCTGTCCGCCACCGGTCGACTCCCCAGTACCGGGAGTCTGTCCGCTACCAGAAGCCTGTCCACCGCCAGAAGCCTGCGGGGACGAGGGCGCCTCGCCCCGCGCGCCCGGCGCGATACCGGCTCCCGGGACGACGGGGCCGGTGCCGGTAGTGCCGGTAGTGGTGGCGGTCGACGGGCCAGGTCCGGTGGCCGGCACCGGCCGGCCGTGGGTCGACACACCAATCGTCGGCAGCTGGGGTGAGGGATTCCACGACTGGTCGAACGCGCGGGCCACGACAAGGGAGGAATGCGTGTCCAGGGTGCGCGAGGCACCCGCCGCTAGCACGCCGTTGCCACCCCGCCCCTCCTTCGAGAACCAGCCGAAGGCGACAGGATGATCGGTGACGTTCCTCAGCGTCCACGAGACCATGTCGTGCCCGCCTGCCGATCGCAGCTCGAGCGACCGCAGGTGGCTCTGGACCCGGTTGATGTCGGCCGCCCCGATCGAGTAGGCGCGGAACAACGGGTTGATCTGTGCGACGACATGAGGCGGGGTCGGGTTGACGACGACGTTGTCGATACTCACGTCGAGATCTGGCCGCAGGGCGGAGCCGCCCGGGAGCGTGACCTGACTGGAACCGGGCACCCCGTCGGGGAACGCGGCGCCGGCTGGACCGGCCACGGCGGCGGCCAGGGCGCCGGCAGCACCGACGGCGGCAAAATACATTTTTCGCGAGCGCATA
>NZ_CDWRCL010000126.1:0-8165 GCF_977927575.1 Frankia sp. CcCS3 | reverse complement strand
CGGGACGCCCCTTCCCTGCGTAATTTATCGGCGTACGTGTACGTTGAATCGCTCTGGCGACAGTACTCTGCGACGTCCTCGTGCTACCCCGCACGATCTCACCATGTACCCCGTCCGGGCTAACACGGCGGCGGGAACCGGGCGCGGACGGTCCGCCCCGTGCCGTGTGTGCCGGGGATTTTTTCCGCACCCACCAGGAGACGTCGGCGAAAGCTGTTCGGCCGGCATGTTCCGACTCACCTGTCCTCACCAGGAAGACGGAGGACGGCGATACGATTATGTCGGGCTCTCCGAACGGGCCGGGTCCGCGGATGTGGTGTGTGCAGGATGATGGCCGCCAGCGCGCCAGAATGGTCGGTGCGGAAAACGGGATCTGCCGGGACCGGGCCCACCCGGCACCGCCGGAACCAAGGAGGGTGATAAGGAGGGCTACGCAGAACTCATGGAATAGAAAGAGAGCGCCCGGATCACGGAGAATACCGACCGACAGGTCGGGAGCGGACGCCGGTGGTCGGTGTGCAGTACGTGCCAGACCCTGCAGTACTCGCCAGACCCTGGAGTTGGCGATGGCCCGGGTTGCGCTCGGTCAGGTGGTGTCCTCCCGAGTAGAGTTCCGGGCCGGAACTCTACGACCGACACGACAGCAGGGCTCCATAGGTGTCGCGCCGGTTGCCGTCGGACAGCCGGTTGTAGGTGAGGTAGAGCGTGCGGCGGGAGTGGCCGGAGTGGTTGGGGGCGCTGCCGGCCGGGGGCCGGCGGCCAGTCTTCGACCTCCTGGGCCCATCGGCGCAGCAGGGCCAGATCGTCTCCCGGCAGGAAGCCGTCGACGAGCCAGACTCCCGTCCCGCGCCACCGGTCGAGATCGGCGGTCACGTGCGACCCCAGCCGGGCCATGGATCCGCTTGGCAGACTCACGCTTCACCCTTTTGTAAAAAATCACCTAACTGATACAATTTCGAGTAACGAATTTCTATCGCGTAATCCAACCTTGCCAGCTACGACGCTCGGATCTCCCTGGCGCTATCCGAAGATGACCGGCTTACCGAGCGGCAAGCCGGTGGACGGCGCCCCGACGATCCGCCCGACCTCCCCATCGACTGCCCCCGCCCTGATCCACGGCCATGACCGTAGACGACCGTAGACAGCAGAAGGAAACATCCTCTTAACAGGATCTATTAGATGGATAGAACTTTCATACAGTATGATTTCTACCGAAGAAACAGATCTTCATCCAACCCGTGCGGCAGATGGCAGTACACCACCGGCAAGCCGGAAGCCGGAAAGCGCGAGGATGGCGACGACGTTGGGAGAGACCATGACCGGACCGACGGCCGTCGAGGCGATCGACGAGCCCGCCCAACCCCTCCCCGAGCCGGGCGGCACCATCGCGCACCTACGCGCCTGCCTGCCGACCCTCACTCCCAGCGGTCGCAAGATCGGCCAGCTGATCCTCAGTGACCCGAGGGAAATCGTTCACCTCACCGTCACCGATCTCGCCGATCGGACCGGCACCTCCGTCGCGACCGTGGTCCGGTTCTGTCAGGACCTCGGCCTCAAGGGCTTCGCCGACCTCAAGATCCGTCTCGCCGGCGAAGCGATTCCCCCCGAACGCGGCCTTCACGAAGACGTCACTCACGCCGACTCCCCTGCCACCATCCTGGAGAAGATCCTCCGCAGCACCGAGGCGGCCCTGTCCGAGACCACCCGCACCGTCGACCGCACGGCATTCGCCCGCGCGGTCGACGCCCTGCATCGCGCTGACCGGGTCCTGCTCATCGGCGCGGGGACGTCCGCCCCCCTCGCCCAGGACGCCGCCTACCGCTTTCGCACCCTCGGCCTGCTCGTCGAAGCCCCCGCCGACGCCCACGTCCAACATGTGGCCGCGCGCCTGCTGCCCCCCGCCTCCGCCTGCCTGGCCATCAGCCACACCGGGCAGACCCGCGAAACCCTGGCCGCCGCCGCCGCGGCGCGCGCGGCGGGGGCCACGACCATAGCCCTCACCAGCTTCTTCCGATCCCCCCTGACGAGGCTGGCCGACGTAGCCCTCGTCGCCGGCAGCAGCGAAACAAACTACCGAGTCGAGGCCATGAGCAGCCGCATCATCCACACGACGGTCCTCGACGCCCTGTTCGTGGCCGTCCACCTCGCGCAACCCGACCGCGCCCAGAAAGCCCAGGAACTCACCGCCGAGGTACTTACCGAACACCGGATCTGACGCCCAAGTTCACGGAGGTGAACCCGCGGAGCGCGACGGCGAGGGTGGCCGTGGCCAGGGTGGCCATCTCCCGGTCCGGTACGGGGCCGGCGGCGGTATCGGCGGTCCTCTCACCCCGCCCGGACGGCACGAACTAAACAAACCGCGCAAACCGTGCGCCGGCCTCCCACCGCACCCGCTCGCACCCGCTCACTCAGGCGGCGCCCACGATCCTTCGACTGGCCTTCGGCCGGCGAATCTGGGGGACCTGAGCACGGTCCGCGGTCCCTGGACCGTGCCTTGCTCCCCACAACTCGGCCGGTCCGGCCGGACGCCGGCCACGCCGGGCGACCGAGATACCAGATGATAATGTATTCGCTATCTGCATTCACTATCTGCGTCCGGCGCCGGAACATTCACGTTCAGTGGCGCGGTCACTGCCGGGAAGGGCGTCACCTGCACCACCGAGGTGGCATCCGACGGGAAGTACGGCGGGACGCGGAGGGCGTCCCGATCGGCGTGAAATCCTTCACGCGGCACGGAAGGGCGCGACACGTGATTCCCGTCGCGATCGCCTTGCCGGGCCTGCCGTAGACCATGACGGCGAGCTTCCGAAAAAGCGCCGTGACCACGCTCGGCGTGAACGCCCCGCCCACCAACCGACACAATTGGGAGTCAGATCACGGCCCGCTGCTGCGCCCCGGAGGGGACGTAACGAAGTAACAAATACGTGATCGAGAGCATCATCGCAGGTCACAGGCCTGTGGAGGGTTCGAAACGCGCAAGTTATTTCATTTCGACTCCGGAGAGCACGAATGAGGGCACGAATGAGCCGACCCTCCCAATCCTTCCGGTAAAGTCGGACGGGACCCGGACCCGGACCCGGACCCGGACCCGGACCCGGACCCGGACCCGGAGCGTGAAAAGCGGAGCGTGAAAAGCGGCCAGAACCGTTGAGGCATGCCGCCGAACCTGGCGGACCGTCACGGCCGGGACCGTCACGGATTCCCCGCGCCGAGGGCACCATTGCCGGCGCACAGGCCATTACAAGAGGTTTCGGGCGTCCGGCCGACGGCTTCCTCCGATGCCACCCGGCTCCGCCTCGAGCCGTTACCCGAACAAGCCAGCCGCAGGGGCGGCGGAGGCTTTCCCTCGCATCCACCAACGATTCGATAGACATCAGCAGCACTCCATCGCCTCACCGGTCAGTCATGACGGCCCTGAAGCCGCGCCCCCGGTCGGTTTCCGGAGTGCCCTGGGAAGGAGAATCCATGGCGGATCCCGTGGTGACCGACGTCGGGACGTCGGCACGCAAGATCAACCGCGAAGACCCGAACGGCGGATGCCCGGTCGTGCAGGGCGCCGACGGCGTATGGCGGATCAGCGGGTACGCCGCCGGACAGGCGGTGCTGCGCAGCCTGGAAACCAAGCAGGCCGGCCTCGGTATCGACGCCTCTAAGGCGATCCCCAAGCGGATCCGCCGGCCGGTGCTGCACAGCGACGGCCCCGAGCACCGGGAACGCCGCCGGCTGACCGCACGATTCTTCACTCTACGCAGGGTCGACGAGCACTACCGCGAGCTGATGCACCGCGTCGCCGACGAGCAGATCGACCGGTTGCGCCGCGAGCGGAGCGTCGACCTGTCCGAGCTCAGCTTCGCCCTCGCCGTCGAGGTCGCCGCCGCGGTGATCGGCTCACCAACAGCCGCCCCGGCATGGCCGCCCGCCTGGAACGGTTCGCCCAAGGAGACCTCGGACCGCCGAATGTCACCAGCATCCGCGGCATCAGGCAGTTCATCCGGCAGAACCGCCACGCCCTCGCCTTCTACCTCGCTGACGTGCGCCCCGCGGTACGCGCCCGCCGTCGGCGACGCACCGACGACCTCATCTCACACATGATCGATCAAGGCTGCACCAACGCCGAGATCTTCGCCGAGTGCGTCACCTTCGCACCCGCAGGAATGATCACCACTCGGGAGTTCATCAACGTCGCCGCCTGGCACCTGTTCACCGACGACACACTGCGCGCCCGCTACCGCGACGCCGACCAGACCGAACGGATCGCGATCCTGCACGAGCTCCTGCGATTGGAACCGGTCATCTCCACTCTCAAACGGCGCACGACAGCCGACATCCACCTACCGGGCCCACGCGGCCCGCTGACGATCCCAGCCGGCGCCCAGATCGACATCGCGGTGAGCAGCACCAACGTCGACACGCAGGCCATCGGCGCCGACCCGTACACGGTCCGCCCCGCCCACCCGATCGGCGACGGCGTGAGTCCGGCGGGGCTGAGCTTCGGCGAGGGGCCCCACAAATGCCCCGGCGCACACGTCGCCATCCACGAAACCGACATCTTCCTGCACAAGCTGTTCATGCTCGACGGCCTACGCATGGCCAGCCCACCTCAGGTCACCCTCCGGGACGAGATCGCGGCCTACGAGCTGCGCGGTCTCGTCGTCGCGCTCGACTGAATCATCGCGTTCGGTTGAATCGTCGCGCTCGATTGACCTGGCCCCACGCGCCCGGCGCCGGGCACCAGGTACTGGCACCAGGTACCGGATCCGCGTCGTCGCCGACGATGAACCTGAGGCGTCACGGCACTCCCGGATCCATCACTCCCGGATCCATCAGCTCGGCCTGGCCGTTACGGATCTCCGCTCGGGCGTGCGCGACGAGCTCCTGAACGTCCCGTTCCACCTCGTCGGGGCCAAGCCCGAGCGCCGGCCCGATGTGGAGCGACCACACCTCGGACCGCAGGTTGGTCTCGAAGTCGAGTTCGGCACGGAGGTGGCACGGAGGTGGCACGGAGGTTCTGCCGGGCGGCCTCGCGGTTCTGGCGGAGGCGGGCGGCCACCCGCCTCGACGTGATGGGGTCGGCCATGGGTGTCGGCGGAGGAACTCACGCCTTCATGCTGATATGCACCCGGAGGCATTCCCGCGCCGGCCCGCTCCTGGTGACGCCCCATCGTCTCCAGCCGCCTGGCGATCGGAATCCAGGAATTCCTCGCCCGCATCCGCGCGGTCAGCCGGCGGGCCGCGGGACACTGGGCCGATGCCGCGTCCCTTCCAACAGATCGATGTCTTCTCAAGATCCCCATATCAGGGCAATCCGGTAGCCGTCGTGCTCGACGGATCGGGACTCGACCCGGAGGAGATGCAACGGTTCGCCCGGTGGACGAACCTCTCGGAGACCACCTTCATCCTGCCGCCCACCTCACCGGACGCCGACTACCGGGTCCGGATCTTCACGCCCGGTGCCGAGCTGGCCTTCGCGGGGCATCCCACGCTGGGTACCTGCCACGCCTGGCTGACCACCCGGCCTCCGGCCGAACGGGGCGATGTGGTCGTTCAGGAGTGCGGTGCCGGGCTTATTCCCGTTCGGCGGACCGCGGACGGACTCGCGTTCGCCGCACCCCCGCTGCGACGCTCGGGGCCGGTCGAGGAGGCACTCATCCAGCGCATCAGCACGGTGCTGGGCATCGCCCGCGACGACATCGTGGCCGCCGAGTGGGCGGACAACGGGCCGGGATGGATTGCTGTTCTGCTCGACAGCGCCGAGGCGGTCCTCGCGTTGCAACCGGGCATCGTCGACCTGCATCTCGGCGTGCTCGGCCCGTATCCGCCAGAGTCGACCGAGACGTTCGAAGTTCGGGCCTTCTTCCCCGTGAACGGCACGATGAGGGAGGATCCGGTAACCGGAAGCCTCAACGCGTCCGTCGCCCAATGGCTGCTCCGGACCGGACGAGCGAGCGCGCCTTACACGGTGAGCCAGGGAACACTGCTCCACCGGACCGGACGGGTGCACATCTCCGCTGATGCGGACGGCACGGTCTGGATCGGCAGCGAAACGATCACCTGCGTGTCCGGCTTCGTCGAGCTGTAGGTTCCCCCCGGCGGGAAGAACCGCCGCCGCGCGGGACGCCGAACGACGGCGCCTGCCCGGCTCCGCCGGACCGCCCGCGCGATCCAGATCCTCCCGCCCCCGAGGCCCCGAGGCCTCCCACGTCCGGGCAAGAGACGGCCGGACACGGGAAAGGCGCCCGGATACGCGTCAGTTCTCGATCCAACCGTACTTCTCGGCCACGCCCATCAGCTCGCTTCTGACCCGAACTATCTGCGTCCCCGTCAGGGTCGGGTCGATCCGGAGCAACAGTTCGGTGATTTCCTGGGTGAACTCCCCGACCGGCAGGACGTCACAGAGAGCGTCGGAATCGTCCGCGTGGACGGTTCCCCTCGTCGGCGCCGGAGCGGCCAGGCCCGAAGCCGCAGGTGTGGACCTGAGGATGCGGGCCGAACTGGCCTTCAGCCCACGCTCGCCCTCCTCGATCTCGAACTCCATGACGGCCCCGGGGACGACGAGATTCTTCTCAACAAGAAGATCGTTGGCATGTAGGAAAATATCGTCTCCTCCGTCACTGGGAGCTATGAAACCGTAACCCCGAACATGGTCGAAGCGAAGAACCTTACCTGTACTCACGACTCACCTCAACAACACCCGAAAGACCATACGATTATCCACCGCCACTTCGCCCACCCAACCGCCACGTGGCGGGCCGGACGGCTCGAGAGTGAAGCATACCCCCACAGCCCCAACCGACCGCAAGCCCGACGCATCCACCCTCACCCTCGACGGAAACAACTGCGCCAATGCCCACCCACGCTACCTCGGTTGAGACCAACGTTCAACGCGGAACGATGGGTCATCCTTTCGCGATTACGACCACACCCCCAAGACGAATCCGCGATCACAGGAACGAACATGTGTTCGACACTGCCGGGCGAGGGGGCTACGCTTACAACCCTGTTCACGTCCACATCGTCCCCGGCCACCTGACCATGATTGTCGCCATCCCGAGCCGCCGACGCCTGTCTCCGAACGTCGGGAGGACGTCCTCGCCGCATTCCGCCGGACGCCCGCGGCGCGCCGGTCAGTCACTCCCTGAGCCCCGGCCCGCCACCGAGAGACTGACAGACATGCACGTCACCATTCCACCTGCCCGAGGATCTCGTCGAATTCAGCGACAGAGGCGCGGACCAGAATGCACGGGTCCGCCCTCAACTCGAAAACAGCTCAGGGATTCAGCAGATTCGGGGAAGTTGCTCGCCGACCGGGAGGTCCACCACGCGGCTCGCGCCGAGACCGGTCCTCGCGACCACCATTCCCGGGTGTTCCGCGGTCACCATACCTATCACGGCCGCGTTTCGGCCGAGTGGGCACGCGCGCATCGCCTCAAGCACCCGATCGGCGTCCCGCGGCGCGACCATCGCCACGAGCTTGCCCTCGTTGGCAATGTAGAAGGGGTCCAGCCCGAGAATGCTGCAGGCGTCGAGGACCGGCTCGGGAACGGGAACATGCCGTTCGGTGATGACGATTCCCACCCGCGCGGTCCGCGCGATCTCGTTGAGTGTCGCGGCCAGTCCTCCGCGCGTCGGGTCCCGCAGGGCGTGTACGTCCGCACCGGTGCGCAGCATAGCGCCGACCAGTCCGTGCAACGGAGCGGTGTCACTGCGGACCGCCGTGGCAAATTCCAGGCCCTCCCGGCAGCTGAGCACGGCGATCCCGTGCAGCCCGATCTCGCCGCTGACCAGGACGACGTCGCCCGGCCGGGCCCGAGCGGGCCGGATGTCGACGCCGTCGGGAACCAGGCCGATCCCCGCCGTGTTGACGTAGACCCCGTCACCGTGACCGGCATCGACGACCTTGGTGTCACCGGTTACCAGCCGGACGCCCGCGGCACGGGCCGCCGCTCCGAGCGCATCCGCCACCCGGCCAAGATCGGTCAGCTCGGTGCCCTCTTCCAGGATGAACGCGGTCGAGAGGTACCGGGGTTCGGCGCCGGACATCGCCAGGTCGTTGACAGTTCCGTTGACCGCAAGATCGCCGATCGAGCCGCCGGGGAAGAACAACGGTCGAACGACGTAGGAGTCGGTGGTGAACGACACCCGTGCGCCGTCGACGGTGACCACGG
>NZ_CDWRCL010000125.1:0-11093 GCF_977927575.1 Frankia sp. CcCS3 | reverse complement strand
ACCCGCCATGACGCGGGCCCGGGCCAGCCGATTCGATCCCGTGATAATCGTGACCGAGATGGGGCGCCCACTCGGCCTGGTACGGATGGAGTGGCTGATGCTACGGCTCGCGGAAATGTCCACATGAGGCGAAACCGTTATTGGACCGCGCAGGCGCTCATGTCGCCGAGCCCAGCGACCAGGAGTCATTCCGCGTCGGCAGAGATCACCGTCCGGCGCCCGAGCATGAAACAATTCTACTGTGGTGCGATCATGCACGACTGCGAGACGCGCATCGTCGCCCCCACCGAAGACGATCTTCTCCGTTCCGTCGACACCCACGCGCGAGTTGATCATGGTATGACGGATATCCCGGAGTCGATGCTGGACGAGGTCCGCCAGAATATCCACGACGTGGGACCGGCGGACCGCCACGACTAACCATCGCTACCAGCGCCACCACCACGACCAGCCCGCGCGGGCACCAGCCGAGGCGAGGGACACCCGCCGGTTCTCCGCTGGGTGCCCTCGCCCGACACGACGGGCAGGCAGGCGCGTGTCAGCCGGCCAGAGGCGTGGCCGCCGGCTGTGCCTCGTCCCCTGACGTCCGCGCGGCGGGCACCGAACGGTCCCGGGCAGCCCGGTTCACGGCACTCACCACGGCCCGCAGGGACGCCGTCACGATGTTGGCGTCGATCCCGACTCCCCAGAAGATCCGGTCGTCGACAGCCGCCTCGAGGTACGCGGCCGCTCGCGCATCCGCTCCCGAGCCCAGGGCGTGCTCGTTGTAGTCCAGGATCCGCACGGTCAGATCGCGGCTGGCCAGCGCCGCGACGAACGCGTCAATGGGGCCGCTGCCGGTTCCCGTGATCACCGTGTCGGCCCCCCCCTGGAAACGGACCGAGACGGAGACCTCGTCCCGATCGCCCGACGCCGCCGTCGTCCGGGAGCCCAGCAGCTCAAGCAGGCCGGACCCCTCCGCGCCGTCCAGGAAGTACTCGCCGCGGAAAATCGTCCAGAGCTCCTCGGCCGTCACCTCGCCGCCCTCGGAGTCGGTGTGGCGCTGCACGACACCGGAGAACTCGATCTGCAGCCGGCGCGGCAGGTCCAGGGAGTGCTCGGACTTCAGCAGGTATGCCACCCCTCCCTTGCCGGACTGACTGTTCACCCGGATCACCGCCTCGTAGGAGCGGCCGACGTCCTTCGGGTCGATCGGCAGGTAGGGCACCTCCCAGCGGATCTGGCCGGTGCGCTCCATGGCCTCGAAACCCTTCTTGATGGCGTCCTGATGGGAGCCGGAGAAGGCGGTGTAGACGAGGTCGCCCCCGTAGGGATGACGGGGATGGACGGGCAGCTGGTTGCAGTACTCCACCGCGCGTCGGATCCCGTCGATGTCCGAGAAATCGATCATCGGGTCGATCCCCTGCGAGAACAGGTTCATCCCCAGCGTGACCAGGCAGACGTTCCCGGTCCGTTCCCCGTTGCCGAAAAGGCAGCCCTCAACCCGGTCGGCGCCGGCCAGCACACCCAGCTCCGCGGCAGCGACCGCGCAGCCCCGGTCGTTGTGCGGGTGCAGGGACAGCACGACGGCATCCCGGCGGGTCAGGTTCCGCCCGACCCATTCGATCTGGTCGGCGTAGACGTTCGGGGTCGACATCTCGACCGTCGCGGGCAGGTTCAGCACGACCGGATGCTGCGGGGTCGGCGCCCACACGTCCATAACCGCCTCGCACACCTCCACCGCGTAGTCGAGTTCGGTGCCGGTGAACGACTCCGGGCTGTACTGCCAGCGCACATCGGTGCCGTCCAGCAGTTTCTCGGCGTACTGAGCACACCACCGGGCGCCCTGCACCGCGATCTCGGTCACCCCAGCCCGATCAAGACCGAACACCACCCGCCGCTGCAACGTGGACGTCGAGTTGTACAGGTGGATCAGCGCCCGGTCCGCGCCGACCAGCGACGCGGCCGTGCGCTCGATCAGATCCTCCCGCGCCTGCGTCAGGACCTGGATGACGACGTCGTCCGGGATGCGATCGGATTCGATCAGCTGCCGGATGAAGTCGAAGTCGGTCTGGCTGGCCGCCGGGAACCCGACCTCGATCTCCTTGTACCCCATCGCCACCAGCAGCTCGAACATCTGCATCTTGCGGGCGGGGGTCATCGGGTCGATCAGTGCCTGGTTACCGTCGCGCAGATCGACACTGCACCACTGCGGGGCACAAGTGATCGTCTGCTCGGGCCAGGTCCGGTCGGGAAGTGAGACGGGGACGAACGGACGATACTTCTCGACCGGCATGCCGGACAGCTGCTGCGTGGTCATTCCTGCTCCTGCTTCCTCGAAAGAGTCCCCCGCGACCGTGATCACACGGTTCGCGACGTGGGTGACTGGATGCCGGAGAATCAGCAGAGGAGCGTCAGGCCGCACCTGGACGCTGGACCGCCGTGATGGCGAGGATCCCGACGCTGACACACGAAAACACCGCGACGGGGAAGCCAGCTCAGGTATCAGGCCCCGCCGCGGCGGCTAAGGAGAAGCAGTGCACGCATCGCGCACCAACGTTACCGGATGTTCGGCCGACCGCGAGGAAACTCAGGTGCTGCGACGGCGCCGGGGACACGGGACGGACCGCTGCGGGGCCGCAGGTCGCCGGTGCGCACGGTGCACACGGCTGCGTGTGCACCGTGCTGCCAGCTGGGTTCGGACGGGTAGATCGTGCCGGCGGTACGGTGCGGAGTGCTGTCGACGGCTCCGGCGAACTCGCGCAGTGCTCCGGCACAGCGCTCGTCCGTCACCTCGGCGATCGCCGACGCGCCAGGCCAACGCTGGAAGAGCACCGCCAGGTCGACCATCCGGGTGACCTCGTCGATGTGGGGCTCCCCGCAGCTCACCCGGACGGGCACCACCGGATCGACCGAGGCGAGCGAGCCCGCCGGATAGGGGGTCCAGTTCAGGCAGTCACCCGGCCGCAGGGCCGCGAGCAGGTCCGGCCTGAGCCCAAAGCCGGCGGGGGGACCGGTCAGCGCGCCGGTGGCAGCCGGTACGGCGGTCTGCCTGGTGGCGGCCACAGAGGACCCCGACGACGTGGTCGGCGCCAGCCGTGCGGCGGTCGGACTGGTCCGGTTCGCCGTCTGCCGCAGGGCGACGACGGTGATGGTGATCATCCCGACGATGATGGCCAAGAACGTGACCATCCTCGCGATCTGGCGGGGGCGGCCCGGCGGTCTGGGCGGCGCCACCAGCCGATGGAAAAAGCCGGGCAGACCCCGGGGAGCTGGGACGACCTGACAGCGACTGGAAGCCGGCCGGCCGTGCTGCCGGCTGCGCTCGGCCGCGGACGGTTCGAGAAACCGGGCTCCGCGGACGAATCGCTCATCCAGGCGAAGCCCCTCGAACGGGTCCTGATGCCGCGACGCCATACTAGCCATGGTAAACCCGACACCACGACTACGGCGCGCGTTCCACGGAAAGATCACCTGGATCACGTCCCCACGCCACCGCCACCCGTACCCAATCGACCGCCTACCGTTGGATCGCCCGCAGGTGTCCCTGGTAAACCCCATCCAGCCCAGGTAATCCACGGCAACCCGAGGAACACCCCGGACCGCCGAAGGCCCCCACGGCTCCCCCAGGAGTCATTCGCTGCTGATGCTCACGGCCCTGGCGTAGGACGCGCCGATGATCTTCGCGATCTCGGCCAGGATGTCGGGGGCGACCGCGTCGTCGAGCGACAGCGACATCAACGCCTCGCCGCCGGCCTGCAGGCGGCTGACCTGCGCACTGGCGATGTTGATGTGCGCCTCGCCGAGCAGGGCACCGACCGCGCCGACGATCCCCGGCCGGTCCTCGTAGCGGAAGAACGCCAGATGCGCCTCGGGCCGGATGTCGACCTCGAACCCGTCGATCGCGGTGATCTTCTCGACCTGCCGCGAGCCGACAAGCGTGCCGCTCACCGACACGGGCGTGCCATCGGCGAGGACTCCTCGCACAGTCACGAGGTTGTGATAGTCGGGGCTGTCCTCGGCGGTCTCCAGGGCCACGTCGACCCCGCGCTCCTTGGCCAGCAGCGGTGCGTTGACGTAGGTGACCTGCTCCTCGGTCACATCGGTGAACACGCCCTTGAGCACCGCGAGCTGCAACACCGAGACGTCGTGCACGGCGATCTCGCCACGCACCTCGACGGTGATCGCCGCGGCCAGGCTGCCCGCGAGGCCGGAGAAGAGCTGCCCGAGCTTCTCCGCGAGCGGAAGACCCGGCCGGAGGTCCTCGGCCACGACGCCACCGGCCTGCACGTTGACCGCGTCAGGCACGAACTCGCCCTGCAGCGCCAGCCGCACCGAGCGGGCGACGGCGAGCCCGGCCTTGTCCTGCGCCTCCTGGGTGGACGCGCCGAGGTGGGGGGTGACGACGACGTTGTCGAGCCCGAACAGCGGGGAGGCCGTCGTGGGCTCCTTGGCGAAGACGTCGATGCCCGCGCCGCCGACCTGACCGGAGCGGACCACCTCGGCAAGCGCCGCCTCGTCAACAAGGCCGCCGCGCGCCGCGTTGACGATGATGACACCGGGCTTGGTCCGGGCCAGCTCGTCGGTGCCGATCAGACCGAGCGTCTCCGGCGTCTTGGGCAGATGAATCGTGATCATGTCACTCTGCCGAAGCAGCTCGTCGAGGTCGACGAGGGTCACGCCGTGCTGCGCGGCACGGGCCACCGACACGTACGGGTCGTAGGCAATGACCTTCATCCCGAAGCCGGCGAGCCGCTGCGCCACGAGCACGCCGATTCGCCCGAGGCCGACGACGCCGGCCGTCTTCTCCACGAGTTCGACACCGACGTACTTCGATCGCTTCCACTCGCCACCGCGCAGTGCCTCGTTGGCCGCGGGAACCCGCCGGGCGACGGCGAGCAGCAGCGCGATCGCGTGCTCGGCCGCACTGACGATGTTCGACTGCGGCGCGTTGACCACCATGACACCGCGCTGGGTGGCGGCGGCGACGTCGACGTTGTCCAGCCCGATGCCGGCCCGGGCGACGACCTTGAGCTTTCCCGCGGCGGCGAGCACCTCGGCGTCGATCTTGGTAGCCGACCGGACGATCACGGCGTCGACGTCGGCGATGGCGGGCAGCAACGCGGACCGGTCGGCACCGTCGACGTGACGAACCTCGAAGTCCCCGGACAGCACCTCCAGCCCGGCCGGTGAGAGCTCCTCGGCAACGAGTACGACAGGCACTGGACCTCTCCTAGCGACCTCGGGTCAGACCGGGAGGCGACGCGGAACGAGGCGTGATCACGTGGCCTTCGGCCTGGCGATGATGAACGTGGATACTGCGGGCACCGCACGACGCGGCGGGCCCAGCCTACCGACGCCCGCCGTGGACTCCGAACCCTTTCCGCCGACCGACGGCGACGGCGTGCCCGGCACCGGGACGGAGACGGCACGCACCCGGGGACGGCGGCAGCGCACCACGGCCGCCCCCGAGAGGGCACGATCCGCCCGACGACCCGCGGGATCTACCTGGCGATCCAGGACATCATCGGCCGGAGCTTCGCACCGACCTGCTCGATCGGGTGCTGCTTGCCCTCCGCCACGAGCTTGGTGAAGTTCGGCCGACCGTTGTCGTCCTCGGCCACCCACTCACGAGCGAACGTGCCGTCGCGGATCTCGTCAAGGATCTTGCGCATCTCGGCCTTCACCGCGGGGGTGATGACGCGCGGGCCGCGCGTGACATCGCCGTACTCCGCGGTGTCCGAGATCGAGTACCGCATCTGGGAGATGCCGCCCTCGTACATCAGGTCGACGATGAGCTTGAGCTCGTGCAGGCACTCGAAGTACGCGACCTCCGGGGTGTAGCCCGCCTCGACGAGGGTCTCGAAGCCGGCCTGCACGAGCGCGCTGGCGCCGCCGCAGAGCACGGCCTGCTCGCCGAACAGGTCGGTCTCGGTCTCCTCGGTGAAGGTGGTCCTCAGCGCACCGGCCCGAGCGCCACCGATGCCCTTGGCGTAGGCCAGCGCGACGGCCAGCGCGTTGCCGCTCGCGTCGGCCTCCACCGCGACGAGGACGGGAACGCCCTTGCCCTCCTCGAAGACCCGCCGTACCAGGTGACCCGGCCCCTTTGGAGCGACCATGAACACGTCGACGCCGGCCGGCGGCTCGATGAGCCCGTAGCGGATGTTGAAGCCGTGCCCGAACGCCAGCGCCTTGCCCGCGGTGAGGTGCGGGGCGATGGACTCCGCGTAGATCGTGCGATGGGTGGTGTCCGGGGTGAGCAGCATGATGATGTCGGCCTCGGCGGACGCCTCCGCCGGGGTGAGGACCCGCAGGCCCTCCTCCTCGGCCCTGGCCCGGCTGCGACTGTCCGCCGGCAGGCCGACCCGCACGTCGACTCCACTGTCGCGCAGGTTCAGCGCGTGCGCGTGGCCCTGGCTGCCGTAGCCGATGACGGCGACCTTACGGTCGGCCAAGACGTCCAGCGAGGCGTCGTCGTCGTAGTAGATCTCGACCATCGTAGGGAATCTCCTCGTTGAGTGGATAGGAATAAAGACGCGCGACGGTCCCGGTCAGGCCGGGCGGTCGACCGCTCGCAGGCTGCGATCGGTGATCGAACGCGATCCGCGGCCGAGTGCCACCAGGCCGGACTGGACCAGTTCCCGGATTCCGAACGGCTCCAGCATGCGGATGAGGGCGTCCAGCTTGTCCCGGGTTCCCGTCGCCTCGATGGTGACGGCGTCCTGGGCGACGTCGACCACCTTGGCACGGAACAGAGCGACCGTCTCGAGGACCTGGGACCGCACCGACAGGTCGGCGCGCACCTTCACGAGCATCAGCTCACGTTGCACCGAGGCGGAGGTATCCATCTCGACGATCTTCAAAACATTGATCAGCTTGTTAAGTTGCTTGGTCACCTGTTCCAGCGGCAGGTCCTCCACGACGACGACGATCGTCATCCGGGAGATGTCGGGCTGCTCGGTCGGCCCGACCGCGAGTGACTCGATGTTGAACCCGCGCCGGGAGAACAGGCCCGAGACCCGGGCCAGCACCCCGGGCTTGTTCTCCACCAGCACGGACAGGGTGTGGCGGGTCATCAGAGGTTCACCTCGGCGTCGCCGGAGTAGTCGAAGTCCGGCGCCGTGTCGCGCGCGATGCGGATGTCGTCGTTGCTGGCGCCGGCGGCGACCATCGGCCACACCATGGCGTCGGGATGCACGACGAAGTCCACCACGACCGGGGCGTCGTCGATCGCCATCGCCTTCTCGATCGTCGCGTCGACATCCGCCGCCGTCTCGCAACGCAGCCCGACGCAGCCCAACGCCTCGGCCAGCCGGACGAAGTCGGGCACCCGCACCCTCCTGGACGCGGCTGCGCCCCGCCCAGACGCCCCTGCGCCGCCGGTCCGCGGGGAGTCCGGGTGCGTCCCGAGCTCCGTGTTGGAGTACCGCTTGTCGTAGAACAGGGTCTGCCACTGGCGGACCATGCCGAGCGACCCGTTGTTGATGACGGCAACCTTGATGGGGATCCCCTCCAGCGCGCAGGTCGCAAGCTCCTGGTTGGTCATCTGGAAGCAGCCGTCACCGTCGACGGCCCACACCGTGGCGTCGGGGCGGCCGACCTTGGCGCCCATCGCGGCCGGCACGGCGTAGCCCATCGTGCCGGCGCCGCCGGAGTTCAGCCAGGTGTAGGGGTTCTCGTAGGAGATGAACTGCGCGGCCCACATCTGGTGCTGCCCGACGCCGGCGGCGAAGATGGTCTCCGGTCCCGCGATCTTCCCGAGCCGCTCGATGACGTACTGCGGGGCCAGCGAGCCGTCGGCCGGCTGGTCGTAGCCCAGCGGGTAGGTCCGGCGCCAGCCGTCCAGCGCCCGCCACCAGGCGGCGAGGTCCGGCCGCTCCTCCAGGACGAGCGCGGCGACGAGCTCGTTGATCACGTCACGGCAGTCACCGACGATCGGCACGTCCGCGGTCCGGTTCTTGCCGATCTCGGCCGGGTCGATGTCGGCGTGAATGACCGCGGCACCGGGCGCGAAGGAGGACAGCCTGCCGGTCACCCGGTCGTCGAAGCGGGCCCCGAGAGTGATCAGCAGGTCCGCCTTCTGCAGCGCGGTCACCGCGGCGACCGACCCGTGCATACCGGGCATGCCCAGGTGCTGGGGATGGGAGTCGGGGAAGGCGCCGCGGGCCATGAGAGTGGTGACCACCGGGATGCCGGTGAGCTCCGCCAGCGTCCGCAGCTCCGCGGCAGCGCGGGCTCTGAGCACTCCCCCGCCGACATAGAGCACCGGGCGCCGGGCATCGCTGATCATCTTCGCCGCCTCACGCACCTGCTTGCCGTGCGGGCGGGTGACCGGACGATAACCGGGCAGGTCGAGGGCCGGCGGCCAGACATCGTGCGGCAGCACGGAGGTGACCGACTGCAGGATGTCCTTGGGCAGGTCGACGAGCACCGGTCCGGGCCGGCCCGTCGCCGCCAGGTGGAACGCCTCCGCAATGATCCGCGGGATGTCGTCGGCGGACTGGACCAGAAAGTTGTGCTTGGTGATCGGCAGAGTGATGCCGCAGATGTCCGCCTCCTGGAAGGCGTCGGTCCCGATCGAGGCGCTGGGGACCTGCCCGGTGACGGCCACGATCGGCACCGAGTCCATGTAGGCGTCGGCGATCGGGGTCACCAGGTTGGTCGCCCCCGGCCCCGACGTCGCCATGCACACCCCGACCCGCCCGGTGGCCTGCGCGTACCCCTCGGCCGCATGACCCGCGCCCTGCTCGTGCCGGACGAGGACATGCCGCACCCGGGTGGAGTCGAACAGTGGATCATAGGCGGGCAGGATCGCACCGCCGGGGATGCCGAAGACCACATCGGCTCCGACCGCTTCAAGGGAGTGGACGAGCGACTGGGCTCCGGTGATCTTTCGTGTCATCTGGTCGTCTTCCTTGACAGGCCGGGGATGTGCGTGACGCGTGGCGATCTCGGCTGGCATTGCGGGACCGGCGGGACCGGGCCCGCCGGGCACGGCTCTGCCAGCTGAGCACGACCACGCAGGCTTGGCACGAGGCAGTACTCACTGCACGAAAAAGCCCCTCGTGCCGAGAGGCACTGAGGGGCGGCGCGCATAGTCGACGTAGTCGACTATGCGCGCTCTGAGCGTACGAAAATCCCGAGAAGCACAGCTCTACCCTGCCGGAGTTCCCGCCCCACGTCAAGCATCGCCGGGCACGGGGCCAGCCGGGCACCGGGGCCAGCCAGGTCATTGCCCGCCGGAGCCGGGCGCACCGATCTCGCCACCGTCCAACGCGGTGAGGAACCTAGCCGCGACCGGCGCGGCCGTCTCCGCGCCGAAGCCGCCGTCCTCGACGACCACCGCGAAGGCCACGTCGCCCCGGTAGCCGACGAACCACGCATGGGTCGGCGGCGGGTTGCCGTCCTTGTACTCGGCGGTGCCGGTCTTCCCGAAGGCCTCGCCGGGCATCGGGACCTTCGCGGCGGTGCCCTCGGTGACGACCGCCCGCATGAAGTCCCGCAGCGGGGGCAGCACCACGGGCGGGATGGGGTTGCTGCGCGCCGACTGGCCGACGACGAACGGCTGGTGCCAGGTACCGCTCGCGACCGCCGCGGTGACGCTCGCCATCTGCAGCGGGGAGACCTCGATGCGGGCCTGGCCGATCGACGCCGACGCCGACTCGACCGCGTCGCGCGGGGTCGGGAAGATCCCCCCGACGCTGGCGATATCCAGCGGTGGGCGGCCGTCGAAGCCGTAGAGCTGGGCGGCCTTCTCCAGCGCGCCGTCCGGGAGTGACTCCTCCAGCCGGATGAACGCGGTGTTGCAGCTCCTGGCGAACGCGGTCCGCAGCGGGATGGGGCCGAACTGCTCGGCCTCGGCGTTCTGGAAGGTCCGCCCGCCGACGCTGACCGTCTGGGTGCAGTCCAGGGACGTGTCCGGCGCCTTGCCGTTCATCAGCGCGGCGGTGGCCGTCACGATCTTGAAGATGGAACCCGGTGGGTACTTGCCCCGGACAGCCCGGCTCGACCCGCTGGGCGGATGGTTGGCCAGGGCCAGGATGGCGCCGGTGCGGGTGTCGATCGCGACCATCGCCCCGGTCGGGCGGGCCGCGGTGGCCAGGGCCGCCTCGGCGGCCTGCTGGACCCGCAAGTCGATCGTGGTGCGGATCGCCTCGCCGTCGGTCATCGGATAGGTGTGCAGCGTCTGCACGGTCGCGTTCTTCGCGTCCCGCACGACGACCGCGCCGCCCTGCGCCCGCAGCCGGCCGTCGTACACCCGCTGCAACCCGGACAGCGGCGCCGTTCGACCGACGAGGTTGCCCGCCAGGTCGGAGGAGTCCCGTAGCGGCTGGCCCGCCACGTCGAGCAGGTCCCCCCGCTTACCCGTGGAGGCGGTCCGGTCCAGGTGCAACCCTGGGCGCAGGGCCGGATGCACCGAGACCGGATCAGCCTTCACTCGCCACCCGCCGCCGGTCGAGACGAGATGCAGCGCCCCGGTGTACTCCAGCGGCGTCGGCAGACCGGAGAGCGTGAGCCTGGCCAGGTACGGCACGGTCGCCGTCTCGCCGCCGCGGCTGATCGCGCCCGGGGTGAACGTAGCCGCTGTGACGAGCAGGCGGTCACGCACCTCGGCCATCGTGCCCACCAGGCGCGCGACGTCGATGCTCCCGGGCGTGGAGACGGCGGTGACAGCCGCGGAGCCGGGGGTCGCCGTCCCACCGGAAGTCGTCAGCGCCCGCCAGCCCGCCAGGTAGGAGTCGGCCGCAGTCTGGACCTTCCGGTCGGCGGCGCGGTTGTTCAGGACGTAGCCGACGCCGCCGGCGACGGCCAGCAGGACGACGACGACCGCGACGATGATCGTCGTCCGGCGGCCCCGGCCCCGGCGGCGGGAGGTTGACGCAGTGAACCCGGAAGGTGTAAGGGGCACGGCGGCACGCTCTCCCCTCGATCGTGACACCCCGATGGGAGACCCACCCTATGGAGGCCTCCGGCTCTTCGCATCCGACGCGCCGTACGACGTCGGCAACCCGACACGCGGGTCCGACACGGCGGGAGAACGTGGTCCTCCCGAGCTCGGATCACGGACGGGCAACCCACGGCACGGGGGCAGCGGCGACCGGTCGGACGTTTCT
>NZ_CDWRCL010000124.1:0-11106 GCF_977927575.1 Frankia sp. CcCS3 | reverse complement strand
TGGCTGCCCCGATAAACTTCCCAAACAGGCCCTAGCCCGCGATGTGTCCCTTTTGGTGTGCCTGGGCGGCCGAGCTCAGGACACGCTGAGTTTGTCGGTCTCGTCGTGATACTCAACAGCCATCTCACGCAGCTTCGAGTCGTGCGACTTCGCGTGGTGTCGGCAGAACAGGAGATCGCCGCCCCCGGGCAGCACGACCCGCACGTAGGCCTGGGCACCGCACCGGTCGCAACGATCAAGATTGGTCAGCGTCGGCTTAGTGGTAGTCCCTGTCACATCTACTCCAACTGTGTTAGGCGGTCAGACGTTCCAGCTGACCATGTGACGGTTTACTCACAGCCGGCTCTCGCGGCGTCGTTGCATCCAGAGCGGCGTGGTGTCCGTGGTCCTCCATACCACGGACGGGTACCCGTCCCGGGCGCCCGGTCGTCTGATCAGGGACGTCGGGCGCCGAAGACGATGTCGTCCCATGCTGGCACTGACTTGCGTCCGCGTCGACCGCCTGCCGGACGTTCGCTCCCACGGGTGGTGTTACTCGGACGTGCCCGTGACGCAGCGGAGGCGTTCGATGTGTCTACGGTCGTCTCGTCGGTCCCGTCCGGCGCCGCCTCCTCCGTCTGCGCGGAGGGAGCCTTGGCGGAGGCTTCCCGCCGAGCCGCCGTGCGGCGCGCCCCGGGCGTGGAACCTGTGCCGGATCCGGCGGCGCGGGCGGCTGGTGCCGAGGTCACGGCGGCTGCGGCGGCATCGGTGCCCGCTGCCGCGGCCGGTTCGGCGGGAGCGGATCGCGCTGCTGTACCGGCGGCTGGGGCTGACGGCTCCGGTTCGGCGGGGGCTGTCCCGCCCCGCTCCACGGCGGCGACGGGAGGTACCTGCGCCGAGCCCGGGACCGACGGCTTGGCGGCTGTCCCGGTGGGAGACGTGGCGGATGTCACGGGCTGCGGACCGGCCGGCGCGACGGCCGCCCGGGAATTCACTCCTGATCGCCCGGTCCCGGACGCGGACCCCACCCTGGGGCGGCCGCCGGGAACGCCTCGCCCCGTCGCGGCCGTCCGGCGAGAGACCTCGCCGCGGATCGGTTCGGGCCGGACGGGACGGTCCAGGGACTCGGCGTCCTCGGCCCGGGCGGCCTTCCGCTCCGCCGACCGCGGGTCTCCCGGGGCCGTGGGGTCCGCGGACCGGGCAGGTACGGACCATGGGGTCACGGATCGGGTGTCCGCGACCACGGGTTGCGGTTCGGCCGCCTGGATCGCCTCCGGACGGGCGGGCGACTCGGGCGCGATTCCACCGCCCGCGGTGTCCCCGGGATACGACGCGGCCGGGTGGGAGGGCAGCGCCGCGGGCAGAGGGTATTGCCGCTCGGGGAGGCTGTGCTGCGGAGCCGGTGTTCCCGGCGGCGGGCCCGGTTCCGGCACCGCGGCGACCATCGGCTGGACCGGAATGGCGGGATTGACCGGAATGGCGGGGATGCCCTGGTCGTGCACAAGGGTGAGCGCCGGTCCCGCCGCCCGCAGCGCCGCCGACGATGATGGTACGGATGACGGTAGAGATGACGGTGCGGGCACCGGCGCCGGCTGCTCCGCCGTCTCCGGCGCCACGAGGGTGCGGGCCGCGTCGTCATGCGGGCGCACCCGGCGCACCACCGGATCCCACGTCCAGCGGGCGCAGCGGCTTTCCGAGGTGAGCTGGACGAGCCAGATGCCGTCGACGCGGCGCCACGCGTCCCACTGCGCCGCGGCCGGATTGTCCTGGGCTCCCATCAGCCGCGCGTCGACGGCCTCGCCCAACGGCCGTCCCGGCACGCCCCCCGGATCCTTGGGGAGCAGCGCGGCCCGCGCCTCCTGCACGACCCTGGCACGTTCGGCGAGGACGGGACCCTCATAGCGATCCACCCGTTCCACCGGGATCCCGGCGGCCCTGGCCACCTCCGCCGCGGTCTCCCCGGCGCGCAGCCTGGCCTGGATCTCCCGTGGGGTAAGCGCGCTCTCGGTACGCACCTCGCTACGACGCACACCGCGCAGGGCCGCGCGCAGCCGGTCGTCCACGGGCACCCGGAACTGCTCGCCGTCCGTCCTGCCGTTCGCGTCGGTGAGCACGAGGTAGCCGCCGTCCTCGCTGAGTGCGACCGCCCGCAGCTCGCGCATGGCGCCTCCTCCTCCGTCGAAGCCGTACCGCTTGTCGCCGTGCCGCGGCGGGCGGACCGTTGCGCCGGACGCGCCTGGGAGCGGATGTCAACATGATGCGTCAACCCGCCTTCAGCCTGTGCATCCCGGTAGCTGACAGCCTGCCATTGATGGCGTCGGTCGCGGGCGTGGCGGCGGGCGACACGCACAGTCTGACCGTGTTGGGCCTGTTCGGGCAGTCCCGCAACGTCCGGATCCGCAACGTCCGGATCTGGAACGTCCGGATCCGGGACGAGTGGACTCGCGACCGGTGGATTATGGTCGCCTGCCGCCCGGGGGGCGGGTCGCGGGACCTCGGCGGCGGGCGGGCCGGGCAGCCGGTCGGGGCCGGTTCTGGTCGACCAGGCCGGAGATGGCGGCGCCGACAATGCCCGCCTCGTTCTGGAGCTGCGCGGGGACCACTCGGGTACGCACCTCGAGCTGGTCGAGGTATTTGTCCGCTCTCTTGCTCACCCCACCACCGATGATGATGAGGTCGGGCCAGAGCAGCGCCTCGAGGGTGTTGAGGTACCTGGTCACCCGCTTGGCCCACTTCTCCCAGGAGAGGCCCTCGCGTTCCCGGGCCGCATCGGACGCCCTGGTCTCCGCGTCGTGTCCGGAGATCTCCAGGTGGCCGAGTTCGGTGTTGGGCACGAGCTGGCCGTGGAGGAACAGCGCGGTACCGATCCCGGTTCCGAACGTCGTCACGACGACCAGGCCGGTGGTGTCGCGCCCGGCGCCGAAGGCCATCTCGCCGATGCCCGCCGCGTCCGCGTCGTTCACCACGGTGATGTCCACCGGGCCCGTCGCGGCGGCCGACCCGCTCAGCGCCTCGGCGAACAGGGAGACCACATCGGTGTCGATCCAGGACGGGGCGATGTTCGCCGCCGTGAGCGCCACCCCGTTCTTGACCACTGCGGGGAGGGTGGCTCCCACCGGTCCCGACCAGCCGAAGCGGCTGACCACCTCCGCCACGGTCGCGGCCACTGCGGCGGGCTCGGCCGGCTGCGGAGTCGCCAGCCGGAACCTGGGCGCGGCCAGCGACCCGTCCTCGACGTTGACCGGAGCGCCCTTGATCCCGCTTCCGCCGACGTCAACCCCGAAGACCTGCATCGCCGAGCCCTCCCCTACCGATGTTCTGACCCTGCCGACCCTGCCGGCCCTGCCGCCGGTGCCGCCGCGGTGTCGTGGGCCGAACCGCTGCCCAGCGACCGCGGACGTCCGTCGACCGCACGAGTCGTAGTCTCGCAGGCGATCGGGGCGGCCACGGTCCGACTGCCCACGTCGTGGCCTCTTCGTCCCGATCGCGTCCCGCCGGTGAGCCCGCCGCCGCGTGGCCCGGCTCGGGACGAGCCGCGACTCAGACGAACGGCTCTTACCCTGGAGGAACGAGCCTCACTGACACCCATGGTCGCATCGCGACGGACCTGCGGGTGTCGTTGACGGACCGCTGCAACCTCCGGTGTACCTATTGCATGCCGGCCGAGGGGCTCGCGTGGCTCCCCGGCGAGCGGATGCTGACCGACGACGAGGTAGTCCGGCTGGTCGGCGTCGCGGTTGGACGGCTCGGCGTGACCGAGGTCCGCCTTACCGGCGGTGAGCCCACGCTGCGTCCGGGTCTGGTGGAGCTGGTGGCGCGGCTCGCGGCCCTGCGGCCGCGGCCCGAACTGTCCGTCACCACGAACGGCCTGATCCTGACCCGCCTGGCGGGCCCGCTGCGGGCCGCCGGTCTGGACCGGATCAACGTCTCCCTGGACACGCTGGACGCGGACCGGTTCGTCCGGATCACCCACCGGGAGCGGCTCGGCGACGTGCTGGCCGGACTGTCCGCCGCCGCCGCGAGCGGGCTCACCCCGGTCAAGGTCAACAGCGTCCTCGCCCGGGGCGTCAACGACGACGAAGCCCCCCGGTTGCTGCGCTGGTGTCTGCGGGAGGGCTACGAGCTGCGATTCATCGAGCAGATGCCGCTGGACGCGCAGCACGCGTGGCGTCGGGACACGATGGTGACGGCCGGCGAGATTCTTGCCTGCCTGCGGGCGGAGTTCACCCTCACGCCGCTGCCAGGCCGCGGCAGTGCGCCCGCCGAGCTGTTCGAGGTGAACGGTGGGCCTGGGCGGGTGGGGGTGATCGCCTCGGTGTCGGTGCCGTTCTGCGCGGCCTGTGACCGGGTCCGGCTGACCGCCGACGGCCAGGTGCGTGACTGTCTGTTCGCCCGGCGGGAGAGCGATCTGCGGACCCCCATGCGTGCCGGCGCGGACGACGAGCGGCTCGCGGCTCTGTGGCGGGCGGCCGTGCGGGGCAAGAAGGCGGGGCACGGCATCGACGAACCGACCTTTCGGCAGCCGGACCGGCCGATGTCCGCGATCGGCGGATGACGGTGGCCCGGTCCGGGTCGCATGCCGGTGCCCCCGTGGGTTGGAGTGCCCTGGTGCTGGCCGGGGGTGGGGCGCGCCGGCTCGGCGGCCGGGACAAGACGGCGGTGCTGGTCGGCGGTTCCACTCTGCTCGACCGGGTGCTGTCCGCGGTGCCGGACGCCGAACGGGTGGTCATCGTCGGTCCCCGGCGCGACCTGGCCGTCGATCCGGTTCCGCCTGATCGGGTGCGCTGGTGTCGGGAGGATCCGCCCGGCGGGGGACCGGTCGCGGCGATCGCCGCCGGCCTTGTCGAGATCACCACACCGTTCGTCGCCGTCCTCGCCGCCGACCTGCCGTTCCTGACCGGCCGGGAGATCGCGCTGCTGCGCCGCGGGGTCGAGGATCCCGCGGCGCAGGCCGCGCTGCTGGTCGACCCGGACGGCCGCCGGCAGTTTCTGGCCGCGGTGTGGCGGACGGCCTCGTTGTGGGCGGCGCTACCCGCGGATCCGATCGGGCGCCCGGTGCGCGACCTGTTCGCCGACCGTCCGGTGACCGCGGTCCAGGCGGCCGCCCAGACCTGCCTCGACTGCGACGAACCGGCGGATGTGGCGCGGGCCCGCCGCTGGGCCGCGGTGGGCGAGCGTGGCCCGGCCCGGCACGATGGACCTATGACCTCCGCCGATGACCAGCAGCCTGAGCACCAGTCGCGGTCCGAGCATCGGGCTTCGGTGGGCCCGCCGCCCCCGGAGGCCGGACGTCATCGCCCGCTGCCCGCCGCAGCTGTCGGCTCGGGTGCCGGCAACGTCCTGGACAAGAACGTCCTGGACAAGAACCTCCTGGAGCGGGACGTCCTGGCGCAGTGGGTGTCGGACGTCTGCGCCGAGCTCGGCCTCGACGCGGCACGGATCGACGTGGGCGCCGTCCTCGATCTCGCGCGCGACGTCGCCCACGGGGTCGCGCGTCCCGCGGCGCCACTCACCGCGTTCCTGGTCGGTCTGGCCGCCGGCCGGAACGCGGGCGGTGCCCACGGTGAGGATGGCGAAGGCGAGGGTGCCGGCGAGGGCGAGGGTGCCGGCGAGGGGGGTACGGATGGTGAGCGGGAGGCCGCGGCGGCGCGCGCGGCGACGTCGGCCGTGCTCGGCCTCCTGGCGCGGGCGCGGGCGGGGACCGGGTCCGCTCAGCCCATCCGGCCCGGACCCGCCTCGTCGAGGTAGCCGCGCATGTCGATCGCCATGGTGTGCACCGCGTCCTGGTCCGGCTCCGCGTACTCCTCGCCACGCGCCGACGCCCGCGCATATCCGAAGGTCAGCCTCGGCAGTACCTGCGTCGGTGTGTCCATCCCGCCCTCCCAGCCAGGTTCGTCCCCGGCGAAGGCGGCAGGTCCGGAGGGCAGGTCGCCGGAGGTGGGGGAGGCCGTCACGACGACCCAGTCGATCACGCCGAGTATGATGATCGCGGCGAGCGCTGGCAGGGCCGCGACCGGGTTTCAGGCGGCCAGCCCCACCAGGACGAACACCGCGACCACCGTCAGTCCGCCGATGAGGTGCCGCCGCGCGGGACGAAGCGCGGGAACCTTACGACCATGCCGATAGTGCGCTATACCGACAGTGTGCCTGGGATGCCGCGTTCGGCCCGACCCTGGCCGCACCGCCCGAGTGCGGCCAGGGTGCCTCACCCGGGATGGTGTTTCACCCGACCCGGGGCCCGGCCTGGGGCCCGACCTGGAGGAGGCGTGCGGCATGCCGGGGACGTTGGTTCGACCAGCGGGGGATCGGGGTATGCCGCACAGGCCGATCCGAGGCCGGGCAGCGGCGTCCACCTCGATGTCGGCGTTCGTGTTGCCCAGCAGGCGGATCATGACTTATTGTGACCGCCTTGACTCCTGCGGTCACCGAGTCGGGGTTCGGTGTGCCGGGGCGGCGTCGGGCACCCGGAGCATTCGACAGCGGAGGGTATGTACTTTCTCTCTTTTTAGCGAAGGTTGCGTATGTCGACCCCGTCCTGAGTCACACTTTTCGAAGGAAAGCAAAGGACCATGGCCCGGCGCCGCACCATGTGTTCAACCTCGCGAAGCTGGAGGTTCGCCGTGGAGGCTCGACGTCGGATGACACGTCCGCGCCGAAAGTCCGCCCCTGGCACCCTGCTGATGCTCAGCGTAATCGTCTCGGTGTTCCTCGCCGCCGCTGCCTGCGGCTCGCCGAGTTACGAATACGTAACCAACAAGAAGGACGGCGCGTTTGTGCGCGTCCCGACCGGGTGGAATCACCAGGAGATGCCCGGGCCTGCGCTTTTCGGGATCGACGCTCGCAACGTCAGCCCCGAGATGCTGCGCGGTCTCATACCGCGGGAATGGGTCGTCGGCATCGACGCGGCCCAGCGGTTCGACAACACCCGGCTCCTCGTGCCGGACGCAACGCAGCCGAAGGGGTTCGTCCAGGTTCGCCACCTGCTCCCGGAGGAGGCCAACGCGGTCTCCACCAACGATCTGCGCAACTTCGTCCTCTCCGTCGACGACGCGGTGGCCGCGCAGGAGCAGGCCGTGCGGCAGAACCCCTACGGTGCGCGGCTGACGCCGAACTTCCTGCTACTCGCGGACGAGGTTGTGCACAAGAAGGACGGTGTGCACGGGGTGCACCTCGTTTACCAGGTGCAGACCCAGGCCGGACTGGTCACTATTGATCAGACGAGCCTGCTCGACAATGGTCAGCGAGTGCTCTACCAGCTGATCCTCGCGTGTTCGTCGCTGTGTTACGCCACGCATGGTCAGCAGATCGGCGATGTCGCCAAGTCCTTCACGATCGAGCCGACGGACCGAGGTCAGTAGCCATGGGCGTGAGAGACCAGGCAGGTGGGACCGCCGACGGCGGGGACCCGAAGCCGAATGCCGCCGGTCCGGCCGGTCCCGGCCCCGGTGGCACGGATACGGAGGCGGAACCGGCGAGCGTGACCGCCGGCAAGCCACGCCGCCGTCCCCTCGCCTTCTGGGACCGGGTGAAGTTCCTGCTCCTGCTCGGGGCGGTCTTCGTCTTCGTCGTGGCGGCCGACGTGTCCGGCAACCCGTTGATGACGTGGGCCGACTCGATCCGCATCCAGGCCAGGAACAGTTGGTGGATCCTGGCCCTGCTGGGCGTGGAACTGGTGCACCAGCTCCACATGTTCCTGGGCGAACGGTGGTCGGGCTACTACGTCTTCTGGACCGATCGGGTCTTCGGGCAGGCCGAGCGTCGGCTCCTGCGGCTCAACGACTGGAACCGGTACCGGGTCAGCCGTGCGCTGAAGTGGATCGTCGGGGCCGCGCTCGTCCTGTTCGTCTACGCCCGCCTGGCCGACACCTCGGTCTTCGACGCGATGGTGAACGCCCCCGGCGCCGTCTGGAAGGCCATCCCGGCGGTTCTGCAGATCGTCCTGCTCATGGTCCTCGTCGTCGGCCAGTTCGTCGTGATGTTCTGGTTCCTGTCCAAGGGCGGCGTCGACGTCTACTTCCCCGAGGACATCACCACCCGCTTCGCCGACGTGTGGGGGCAGGACCACGTCGTCAGCCGGGTGAAGGAGAACGTTTTCTACCTGGAACGGCCGGAGGAGATCGAGAGCCGGGGTGGTCATGTTCCCGGCGGCATCCTGCTCTGGGGGCCGCCGGGCACCGGCAAGACGCTCATCGCCGAGGCGGTCGCGGGAGAGACCGGGAAGCCCTTTGTGTTCGTCGACCCGGGTGCCTTCCAGGCGATGTTCATTGGGGTCGGCATCCTCAAGGTGAAATCGCTGTTCCGCAAGCTGCGCAAGCTCTCCCTGCGTTATGGCGGGGTGATCGTCTTCTTCGACGAGGCCGACACGCTGGGGAGCCGGGGTCAGCTCGCCGGGGGATTCGGCCGCGGGGCCGGAACCGGCGCCCGGTCGTGGTTCGCCCGTTCGGGGTTCCCCGGATCGGTGGGCGAGGCCGCTCCGGGGGACCTGTGCAACGGCCTGTCCTACCTGAGCGGGGCGGCCCGCGCGGAGATCACCCGTGAGCAGTTTGTGGTGGGCGGGGGCGGGGGCGGTGGTTTCGACGGCACCCTGCAGGCGCTGCTCACCGAGATGTCCGGCCTGAAGAAGCCGCGGGGCTTCCTCAACCGGGTGGTGCGCCGGACGTTGGGCATGCGGCCCAAGCCACCGCCCAAGTACCGCATCCTCGTCATGATGGCGACGAACATGCCGCAGTCGCTCGACGAGGCACTGCTGCGCCCCGGCCGCATCGACCGGCAGTACAAGGTGGGCTATCCCAGTAAGGAGGGCCGGATCCGCACCTTCGAGGGCTATCTGTCGAAGGTGTGCCACGAGCTCACGCCGGATCAGATCGACCGGCTGGCCATCATGAGCCCGGAGGCCACCGGGGCGACCATCAAGGACACCGTCAACGAGGCTCTGGTCCAGGCGGTGAAGGACGGCCGGGAGGTCATCACCTGGCAGGACATGCTCCAGGCCAGGGTGATCAAGGAATACGGCCTCGCCGACGACCACGAGCACATCGACCGGGAGCGGCACAGCATCGCCCTGCACGAGGCGTGCCACGCCGTCGTCGCCTACCGGATGCAGCGCGGGCGGGTGATCGACCTCGCCACCATCGAACGCCGCGGCGGCGTCGGCGGGTTCGTGGCGCACGTCGCGGTCGAGGACCGCATGTTCATGTGGAAGTCCGAGATCGAGGTGCAGGTGATGGTCTCCCTCGCCTCGCTCGTCGGCGAACGGATGTTCTTCGAGGGGGACAACACCGTCGGTGTCGGCGGCGACCTGCGCAGCGCGACCCTGCTCGTGGCCAACTTCATCTCCTCGGCGGCGATGGGGGAGACTCTGGCCTCGCGCCTGTCCATGCTGGAACAGGAGATGGGTAACGCCTCCATCGACGCCGACCGGCCGTTCGGCGAGCAGGTCGAGGGCAAACTTCGGGAGCTCTACGCCCGTACCGAGAAGGTGCTCGCCGCGAACCGGCGGGAGATCCTGGCCCTCACCCACGCACTGGAGACCCACAAGACGATCACCGGTGAGGATGTGGAGGCCATTATGGAGGGGCACCTCGGTCCCACCGTCGACGGCCGCCGTTACCACGAGCCCGACTTCCTTGCTGTCGCCGAGAGCTATCACTCCAACGCGGTCCAGGCTCATCGTGGGCAGACCCATGAGCTGCACACACTCCCCGACCTCGGCCGGGCGGCCGTCAGCCCCGCCGAGGCGGCACCCGCGGCCGGATCGGACTGAGCCGACCCGGGTCCGGACGTGTGCCCTGCACGGTCTTGCCCTTCACGGTCTTGGTCCGAAGGGAGCCGAAGGCGTACAACGCCGCGCCGATGGCCGCGCCCGCGGCCAGGAGCAACCCAGCGCGCGCGCCGAAGGCCTGGGCGACCCAGCCGGCGATCGGGCCGCCGACCGGCGTCGTGCCGAGGAACGCGACCGACCACAGCGCCATCACCCGCCCGCGCATCGCCGGGTCGGCCGAGAGCTGGACCGTGGCGTTCCCGGTCGAGATGAAGGCGACGCTCGTCGCGCCCAGCAGCACCATCGTCGCGATCTCGAGCGGCAGCGTCGGCGCGGCGGCGGCGAGCAGCAGGATGAGACCGAAGGTCATCGCGGTCAGGCTCAGGGCCCGGGGCCCGATCCGGCGGCGGCGGGCGACCAGCAGGCCGCCGACGACCGCGCCCGCTCCCATGGCCGAGGTCATCAGGCTGTACGTGGCCGCGGTGCCCCCGAAGGTCTCCCGGGCCAGGAGCGGCAGCACGACCTGGAACTCGTAGGACAGCGTGCCGATCACCACCATCATGACCAACGGTACGCGCAGCGCCGGCGTGCGGCGCACGTAGGCGAAGCCGGCCCGCAGCTGCCCCGGCGCCCGGTGTATCGGCGGATGATCGTACAGCGCTGAGATGTCCAGGCGGTGCAGGGCGAACAGGACCGCGCCGAAGGAGGCCGCGTTGATGAGGAAACAGCCGGCGGTGCCCGCGAGCACGATGACGACGCCGGCGATCGCCGGGCCGACGATGCGCGCCGCGTTTATCGCGACCGAGTTCAGGGTGACCGCGTTCGGAAGGTGCTCCGGCCCGACCATCTCCTGGACAAAGCTCTGCCGGGCCGGGTTGTCGACGGCGTTGCACAGGCCGATGAGTGCGGCGGCCACCCCGACCATCCAGAGCTGGGCCGTACCGGTGAGGTCGAGGATGCCCAGAGCCAGCGCGGCGAGCCCGGAACCCACCTGCGTGCAGATCAGCAGGCGGCGCCGGTCCGTCCGGTCGGCGAGCAGACCGCCGTAGGGCCCGAAGAACAGCACCGGCAGGAACTGGGCGGCGGTGACGAGGCCGAGCGCCGTGCCGGAGGCGCCGAGCGAGAGGACCAGCCAGCCGAGGGCGATGGTCTGCATCCATGTCCCGCAGAGCGAAACGATCTGGCCGCCGAGGAAGAGCCGGAAGTTCGGCACCCGCAGGGCGGCGAACGTGCCACCTGCCGCCTTCGATGCCGAACCGGCTACCTTCTCCATCTGCAGGGTCATACGTGCACCTCCAGTGAGGGCAACGCCGGCCGGCAGATCGTTATTTCGCATCAGGTAAACATTTTCCTCCAGGGCGGGTTCT